>CAIRNL010000763.1 GCA_903879975.1 uncultured Chloroflexota bacterium
AGCACAGCATAGACAACGTCGCCACCGATGGTATTGGACTGTGGCGCAATGCGCACGACACGGCCTGGAACCTCTACATTGAGGGGTTCAATCAGGACAGAGGCCAGCTGGCCGACAGTTACCAGTGCGACGTCTCGCTCGCTCAGGTCGGTCGTTTCCACCTGCAGATGATCCAGGTCTGCTACAGTGACCACAGGCGTACCAGACGACACAAACTCACCGGCAGTGACCGCAATAGCTGTCACTGTACTGCGGAAGGGCGCCCGCAGTTCGAGATTGGCGAGGTCCGCTTCGGCACGGTCGAGTGCAGCGCGCGCCTCCGCCACAGTACCAGCGACCACGGCCACCGTTTCCGCGCGGGCGCCCTCCGCCAGTGCGTCCAGCTGCGCCTGAGCTGCACGCACCTGCGCTTCGGCCTCAGCTATCTGAGCAGCGGTCGCCGGCGCCTGCAGCCGATCGAGCGCGGCACGGGCCTGCTCAATGCGTGCGAGCGCTGCAGCACTCGCACTGGCAGCCGGCGCAGCAGAGAGGGCATTGTAGCGGGCCTGTGCGGCCTCGAGATTGTTGGTAGCCTCCTGCAGCTGGCGACTCTGCGGTAGGGCACCAACGTCATTGCGCCACTTGACGTCATTGTAGGCCGACTGCGCACTCTGCACAGCAGCACTGGCGTTGGCAAGTGCTGCCAGCGCGCTAATACGCGCATCCTCGCTGGGACCGTCGAAGAGGTCCTGATAAGCAGCCTGGGCAGCAGCCAGCTCGGCCTCAGCTGCAGCAATCTCAGCCGGCCGTGCACGACTGGCGATCTGCGCCAGACGCGCCTGCGCTGCATCCAGCTGTGCCTGTGCTGCATCCAGTTCTGTACGCTGCGCGCCAGCCTCGATCTCAGCCAGTTGGGCCTGCGCGCGAAAATAAGCGGCGCGTGCCTGTGCCCTCGCACTCTGTGCAGCTGTATCATCCAGCCGAAGCAGCAGGGCGCCAGCCTCCACCTGGCTGCCCACCGCTGCGAGGACTTCGACTACCCGCCCTGCCGCCGGCAATGCCAGATCGGCGCTCCCAGCTGGCACGACGTTGGCCGAGGCCGTGGCGATCCCTCCTGGCGTACGGATCAACTCAACCGGTGGCAGCGGAGTTGCGACCGGCGTCGGTGTGGGCACAGGCTGTTGGACGCAACCAGCCAGCAGCAACAGCATCATGGGCACAGCAAGCCGCCAGGGGCCGTCGAGCATGGCGTTTCTCCTCCCAAACAATGGCGGCTGCCTTAGTGGGCTGCGCTGTCATCGACGACACGGCCATCCAGCAACTTCACCGTGCGCCGGGCAAAGGACATGACGCGCGGGTCGTGCGTAGCAAAGATGAACGCTGTGTCCGTCTGTTCATTGAGCCGCTTCATGATCTCCATGGCCTGTTCGCCGTTCGCTGTATCGAGGTTGGCTGTTGGTTCGTCAGCCAGCACCATGAGTGGCCGTGGCGCCAGGGCACGGGCGATAGCCACGCGCTGCTGCTGGCCGCCGCTGAGTTGGTCGGGCCTGTTATGGATGCGATCGGCAAGGCCGACGGCATCTAGCAACTCCATAGTGCGCGCCCGCCGCTCTTTGGCGCCAACTCCGCTGAGCAGCAGGGGCAGTTCCACATTTTCGTAGGCATCCAGCACCGGCACCAACGCAAAAAACTGGAAAATGAAACCGATGACCTGGCGCCGCATATCCGCACGCGCATTGGCGTTAAGACGCGTCACGTCTTTACCGTTGATCATGACTGCGCCGCGATCGGGCTTGTCGAGACAGCCCATGATCTGCAGCAGAGTCGTCTTGCCCGAACCCGAAGGGCCGACCAGCGCCGTAAACTCACCAGACTCGATGGTCAAGGATACATCGTCCAACGCGTGTGTCTCGACTCCACCGATATAGTAACTCTTGCTCGTACCGTGTAGTTCGATAATCGCCATAGGAAATCCCTCCAACGTCTTTCCTGGTCTCTGGCCCAGTTGCGCTGCGCACCGTAGCCAGACAATAGCCAGCAGTGCCGGCACAGCATTCTCAGGATGTATGCAGTGCTTTGACCGGCTCCAACCGAGCAGCAAACCAGGCCGGATAAAGTGATGCCAAGATAGCGATCAGAAAAGTCCAGATCGCCAGCCAGGTGAAGGTCTGCGGGGCAAACTTGGCGTATACAACCCCGCTGAAGGGAATGGTGTCAGCCGAGCCGGCCATTTCACCCATCACAAAGCCATTCTGCGTCAGCAGGGCGACGCCTCCCAGGCCGATCATCACCCCGAAAGCGATGCCGATCAGAGCAATCATGCCAGCCTCGAAGAGCATCATCTGCAAGATTTGCCCACGCTTCATACCCAGCGCCGCCAATATTCCTATCTCCCGGATACGCTCGAAGACAGCCATGAGCAGCGTATTCGCGATGATGACCGCCACGATCAGCATGACAATGGCATCAAGAATGATGTAGAAACTCATGGCAACGTTCACCGTTTCAATGAAGACAGCGTTCAATGTGCGCCACGTCAGCACCTGCGAACCTGGCACGTCTAGAGCGGCTGCAACCTGCTCGGCAGCATCTTCATCGTGCAGCAGCAGCACCACTGCACTCGCTCGATCGCCGGTCTGTGCAAAGGACTGCGCCTTGGCCAGCGGCATGAAGATTGTCCCCTCGTCATAGATCAACACACCACTATCGAAGATGCCACGGACAGCAAAGATGCCTTCAGCCGGCTCGTTGTTGGCATCGATAGTGGTCAGGCTGACATTCTCACCGAGCCTGATCCCCAGGCTATCTGCCAGTCGTTTACCGATCATCACGCCGCCGCGATCGTTCGCCTCAATCAAGCTGCCAGCAACGAGTGAAGCACGGATTGGGTCGTAAAGGGCCGCTCCCGGGTCGATCCCATACATCTGTAGCCCGACCGACTCGTTGCTGGTATTCAAAATAGTATTAGACCACAGGAGAGGTGTCGCTGCCGTAACACCGGGCAGGGCGGCAGCCTGAATGGCGATGGTGCCCGGATTCTCGAGCAGATCGCGCCACTGCAGACTGCGCTGGCTATCCTCGTAGGATTCGGCACGCACCTGCACGTGCCCAGTCTGCAGACGGATACTATTCTGCAACGCATCGTCGAGGATACCAGCAATGAAGCCATTCATCACAATCAACAGCGCCAGTCCCAGGGCCACAGCCAACGCCGTGAAGAAGGTGCGCCGCTGGTTGCGCATGAGGTCCCGAAAACCGATAGCCCATAATTTGGTCCACGCCATGGTGCGACTCCTTTCAGATCCGATTCTCCAGCCGTGTGCACGGCCAGGTTTGCACTGAACACAGCCAGAAGCCGGTGGCTACACGTGGTGCAGAGCCATGGCCGGTTCCTTGCGCGCTGCTTGCCAGGCCGGGTAGAGTGAGGCAATCGCCGCAATCACAGCGACGATGACGCCACGCCCCACCACATCACTGGCTGAGAGATATGGCATGAGACGATCGCCCATCAGCGCAGTGATCTCACCCATATTGCCTGCAAACCCGAAATAAATGCCACCGTTCTGGCGAATGAGCATGACGACAGCAACCCCAAGCAGGCAGCCGATCACCGCACCGACAACACCGATCAGCGTGCCCTCAACCAGAAAAAGCAGCATGATCTGGCGCCCTTTCATACCCAGCGCAGCCAGCACGCCCATCTCGCGCGTACGTTCGAAGACCGCCATGAGTTGCAGATTGAGAATACCGATGCTGGCAATCATGATGACAATCAGGCCGATGATGCTGACGAAGACCTGCTTCGTCGCCATCGTCTCTGAGAGTTCAGGTTTGAGCGTCTTCCAAGAATCGACCTCGTAGCCAGGCAGCGCTGCCTGCAATGCAGGGATGACTGCGCCTTCAGCGCTCACATCACTCAACGAGATGGCAATTTCAGTAGCCTGATCGTTCAGGTTGAACAGGCTCTGTGCCTCGTCAAGGGTAATAAAGACCGTGCCCTTCTCCAGATCACGAGAGCCAAGGTCATAGATTCCCACGACAGTGACCGTGCGCTGACGCATAGACTCATCCTTGCTGTGCCCCAGCAACATGACGCGATCGCCCACACTGACGCCGAGTTCCTCAGCCAACCCACGGCCAATGAAAATGGCATCCCCTTCACCGTCGATCAAAAAACGGCCTGTAGAGACATTGGCGGCCTGAATGCTCACCGCAGCCTCAGTCGATGGCTGGATCGCCGTGATCGCCACCGGCTGCGACTCATCGCCATTCGCAATCATACCACCTGTGTGAATACGCTGAGCTGCAGCAATCACCGTTGGCTGGGCGAGCGCCATCTGCACAACAGCCTCAGGATTTTCCAAGGGGAGCAGCGGCATGCGATTCGCCTTGGCGCGATACCCTGGCGCATGCACCTGCACCGCCCCGCCGTAAACCTTTACTGCGTTGCCAAAGATAGCCTGATCCGATCCTTTGATGACACTGCTCAGCAAGAGCAATAACATGAGGCCAAGCACGATGGCGATTAGCGCAATTGAGGTACGCCGCCAATTGCGCCACATATTGCGCCAGGCCATCTTGATGGTTTTTCCCATATCGCCGAGCTCCTTTTTTGTCACCCCGACAAGGTATCTTCACGCAAACTACGACTACACAAACCCAGCACACGGCAACACACGCTTCCAACGCTGCGTACGCTGAAAGAACTGATCCAGTCTGGTTGGCGCGTCACAGCTCGGGTCGTCGATCAACGGCTGTAAGGATATCAATGTCTGTGCAATCGTACGCTCAATGATGGCATCGAGCAGCCCCGTCGTGGACGAAAAAACAGTAGTACAAGAGCCCCTTTGCCACACCTCTCTCACCGATGATATCCTGCACTGTGGTCTACACGTATCCCTTCCAGTAGAAGAGACGCTGCCCTACATCGAGAAATTCACTACAGCGTTCGTCGTGCTCTTGCCCTGTACGTGCCCTTATCGCTCCTTCCATCAGGACTGACTGACGGTCAGTCAAAAACAATCATAGACCCACGAGTAACGCACTGTCTATTAGCCACTTGGATAGGAACAGGGTCTCAGCAGTGCACTGATAGTATGTTGCGCACAGCCGCAGCGACCGCACATGAAATCCACCAACAGAGATCGCCCGGAGTAAATCAATGCAACCCTTTCTGCTCGAGCGCTACTTTGCCCGTCACGAATTCGCCGTTCAGCACCTGCTCTGCGCCTCAGATTGTGAGAGCCTGAACCTGGCCGAGGTACTGGCCCTGGCTCCGCCTGCCCTGCTACAACGCTGGGAAACGCTACACCTGGGCTACACCGAGTCACAAGGCGACCCTGACCTGCGCGCCGCCATCGCCGCCGGCTATACCACCCTTGCTGCAGAAGAAGTCTTGGTCGCCGCCCCCGAGGAGTTGATCTTCTTGTTCATGCACAGTTTTTTGCATTCTGGCGACGAAGTGATTACCATTACACCAGCCTATCAATCACTACACGAAGTTTCGCGGAGTATCGGCTGTGTACTGAAATGCTGGCCGGTGCGGACGAGCGGCACGCAGTGGCAGCTTGACGTGGACGAGTTGGCGGCGTTGGTGACCGATCGCACGCGCCTCATCGTCGTCAATTTCCCACACAACCCAACGGGCTATCTGCCGCCAGCTGCCGACTTCGCCGCTCTCCTGGCATTGGCCGATCGCTACGGCGTACCAATCTTTTGCGACGAAATGTATCGTGGACTGGAGCACACCGCGCACGATCGCTTGCCGTCGATCTGTGACGCCTACCCGCATGGAATTGCGCTCTCTGGCCTGTCAAAGGTGCATGCCCTCCCCGGTCTGCGCATCGGCTGGCTGGCCCTGCACAACGCCACACTGCTGGCTACAATGCAGTCGCTGAAGGATTACACGACCATCTGCAACAGCGCACCCAGCGAGGTGCTGGCGCGGATGGCGCTGGGCGCACAGGAATCCATCATTGCGCGCAACCTGGCCATCATCGCCAGCAATCGCAACGCAGCGGAGTCCTTCTGTGCGCGCCATCCGTCGCTGCTGGGGTGGTTGGCACCCCGAGCCGGCTCGGTCGCCTTCCCGCAGTGGCGCGGGGCGCTGCCTGTGGACGAGCTGTGCGATCGTCTGGTACGCTCGGAAGGTGTACTGCTGGCGCCAGGTTCACTTTTCAACGCCAGCGGCAGTCACTTTCGACTGGGATTGGGGCGCCGCAATTTTGAGACCGGGATCGCGCGCTTGGAGGCCTGGCTCGAGTCCACGCAGGCAACATGACACGCCCTCATACATCTCGACCACTTTCAGCGCCCTGCTCTGCTGCCAGGAACTCCTGCAGCCAGCCCGGCACCGCATCGGCGTACTCTCCCGCTGCACCCGGCGGCAACGTCGCCAAAGCGAGGCGCCAGGTCAACGCCCGATTGATCATGGCAAGGCGCGTGGCGACGCCAAACACAGCACGCAGTTCGCCGAGCGTGCCATAGTCGCACCATTGGGAGAGATAGAGATCGCGCAGTTCGGCCAGGAGCGGGTCGCCAGCTGCCAGCCCCAACCCATAGGCGATGCTGCGCAGCGCAACCGGCAGCGTCAGAAACGGGTGCGACACGCAGGCATCGCCCCAGTCGATGAAGCGATAGGTGCTGCCGTCCAGCAAGATGTTGGCGTCGTGGAAGTCGCTATGGTCGATCGTGGCTGGAATGCCCAGGGCATCGACCTGCGCACAGCGTGCAGCAAAGGTGGGCGACAGTGCGCGTGCCTGGGCGTACTGAGCCGGGGTCAGGCCGTGAGCAGCGCCGATAGCCAGTGCTGGTTCATCAGCCAGCAGTGCGTCGTAGAGGGCAGGCAGCGCCACTGGGCGCCGATCGAGGACAGCGGCGGCAAGGAGGTCACCGGCATACGGCGCGATCTCCTGCTGTAACTGAGCGTAACGTGGAAAAATGTGCATCCAGTGCTCGATCTCGCGAACACCCCGTGTGCGCGGCCGCAACAGGTCACCGCCATCACCCATCAGGATCAGCCCGCGTTGCGGCTCCACTGCCAGGATCGGCGGTACAATGTCCGGTCGCACACGCTCCAGCAGGGTAAGCAGCGCCAGTTCGTGGCGCATGGTGGGTGCGCACGCCTTGAGCCAGAGAACGCCGGTCGACACAGGCACGCGCCACACGGCCGACCACGGGCTCACCCGCACCGCTTCCAGCGGCTCCGTCACCCTTTGCCCGCCAAAGGCCAGCTGTGCGCCCACCCATGCCGTCATCTGCGATAACCACGCCGCCTCGTTCCAGGGTGCCGGCCGATAGAGGTCTGCGGTCATCTCATCTCGTCCCTTGTTTCGAACAGATGCAGGTCTACGTCTACTATTCGCCAGTGTAGCACGTCATCAGGTACTTTCTATAGCAGATTGCCAAACAAAATGAATGACACCATCGTACAGACTCTGACATTTGTCTCTATCACCACATCGTCTGCTATACTGCATTCCTCCAATAGTTTGTCATGCGTCCCTGACTCACCTGCCAGAGTGGCGTTCTACGCGTAGCCCACCCACTCGAAAGGATACCCATGTCCCGCCTGCTAATTTTGCTACTCGCGGTAGCCACGATAGTGAGCAGCATCACACCCGCCATCGCCCAGACCGGCCACACTAGCCAGAGCGGCACCGTCACGCGCGACGCCAATCTGCGCGCCGGCCCTGGCACCCTCTACGCCGTGCGCGGCGGCGCCAGCGCCGGCAGCCCAGTGCAGATTGTCGCCACCAACGCCGCGGGTGACTGGTACAAACTCGACAGCGGGCAGTGGATCGCCGCCTTCCTGATTCGACTGGATACCCCATCCGCCGCCTCTGCCGGTCGCAGGGTGCCAGCTGGCGCCGTACCCGCCCAGGTCGTCAGCATCACCGACGGCGACACCATCCGCGTGCACATCGACGGAGCCACCTATCCGCTGCGCTACATCTTGATCAACACGCCCGAGACGGACGAGCCTTTTGGCACCGAGGCCACGGCCGCCAACCGCCGCCTGGTGGAGGGCAAGACCGTCTACCTGCTGCGCGATGTGCGTGAGACAGACCATTATGGCCGGCTGCTGCGCTATGTTTTTCTGGCTGACGGCACGCACGTGGGCGCCGAGATCGTACGCCAGGGCTACGCCCAGGTTGCCACCTTTCCCCCCGACGTCACGCGTGAAGCGGAGATGCGGGCAGCGCAGCGGGAGGCAATGGCCGCCGGGCGAGGATTGTGGGCGGCGCAACCTGCCTCTGACACACGTAGCGGCGAGGCTGCACCTGCGCTCCCTCGCCCGGCGGCTGTGCCTGGCGGCGCGCCTGCAGTGCAGTTGGCGATCGTCGCCAACCGCGGCAGCGAAGAGGTGCTGGAGATCCGCAATGTGGGCGCCGACCCGCTTGCCCTGGGTGGCTGGCAGTTGGACGGCAGCAAAGGGAATGATCTCTGCATCGTGCCAAACGGAACCACTGTGGCGCCCGGCGCCGGCTACCAGGTGGCCACAGGGGACAGCGAGCCGCAAGGGGCAGGGTTCAAATGTGCCGGCAAGCCAATCTGGAACAATTCCGGCGAGACGATCTATCTGCGCGCGCCAGATGGATTTGTACTGTCGATAGAAGCTGTGCGGTGAAGAGCCGCAGCCGATTGAATTCGAGTAGAGTGCCAGCCGACCTCCATCGAGCTAAAGGCTACTTTCCTGGCGAGATGAGGCCTTCAGCCATCGTTCTGCCTTCGGGTAGTCCTTCACTTCAGTTGCCAAAGACCTCGCGCAGGTTATCGCGGATCATGAGGATGACGAGGCCAACCAGCGCCAGGATGAGCGCCAGGAACCAAAACTGGTACAGCAGGATGCTGACGTTGAGAATGGCCAGCGCAATCGTCACGCGGTAGAGGTAGCTGCGGACTCGTCCGCGTGTGACAGCCTCCACCGCACCAAAGGCGACCGCGACGCCCACCAGCCAGATCGGCCATGTGGGGGGGCGAAGGTAAAACAGCACAACGATGACCAGCAGTAGCAGGCCGCCACTCACTGCGGCCCACCACAGCGCAAAGCGCCCTTGCTCGCCGATAGGCGGCTGCGGAGCGTGGGAGCGCGTGATATGGGCGCGCACGTCACCGAAGTCGCCAGCACGCAGGCGGGCAAGTTGGACCGTGCCCGCCTCCAGCGTTTCGTCGACGTCGGTGGCACGCTGGGCCAGCGCCTGCAGTTTCGTCAACTCCGCATTGAGATCGTTCTGCCGGCGCTTGATCAGGTCGTCCCGGTAGGCGGTCTGCTGCAGGGCAACGACCTCCAGGCCAAGGGCGCGCACGGTGGAACGCTGCTGTTCGACCTGCACAGCCAGCTCGCTTTGCTCGGCGCGCAGGGCAGCCAACATCTGCCCACTGGCGGCGATAGCCTCGCGCGGGGGCAGCACCTTATCGAGCCCAGCCCAGCCCAATGGATCGCGCCAGGATGTGCGCACGGTGCCATCGCGGTTGTATTTGGGGCCAGAGGGCGCGCGTTCGCCGCCCAGCGGGTCCCACGTATCGAGACCCCATAGGCCGCGGTATCCATCCACCCAACCGTCCGCGTCGGCAATGACAATAGGCGTCCACGTTTCTGCCTGGCCCGGCCCGATACAATGGCCGTCACCGCGCGCATAGTCCACGAATGGAATGCTGAGCAGATTGTGCATCGCCTCACCCAGATTCAGTTCGCCACTCTGGCGCAGCGTGTTGCTCCACAGGCGGTCGAGTGCAGCCGCACCCCCACGCAAAGGGGCAAGAAAAGCGGGCTCCACCTGCATGAGATACTCGCCGTGCGCAAAGTAACTGGCATGCGAGCCGGCGCCGGCGTAGATAACCGGATGAGTGCCGCCCACCTTCTCCATCTCAGGGTCGTCCCAACGCCGGCGCAGATCATCGCCGCTGAAATCGTGCGAGGCATAGGCTACCCAGCGCGGCACAGGATCGGCATCGCCCTCGTCGGAGAGATAGACAAAAATCTGCTCCCAGTCCGACTCGTGGTCGTTGACGCCATGGAAAGTGGAGCGAAAATCGTTCATGACGTAGAAGAAGACATAGTGCAGGACGATATAGCCGCCGGTGCGCACAGTGCGACCATAGTAGACGCGCCGCCCATCCCGCTCCAGAATAGCAGCATATTTCTGCTGAGCTGCAGCTGCAGTGCCGCCAGGCACGCGGCCGCGCACGACCAACGACAGATCGAAGATGCCGTCGAGGACACGCGTCACCAGGCCGACGCGCTGCAGGCGGTTCGGGGCAAGCAGACGCTCGCGATCGGGGCGCGTCTGCCACTGCTGATACGCCACAGCCTGCAGGGGCTCATCCACATATTGCAGATAATAGCGATGCCCCAATGGCACATCTCGAAAAGTCGCCAACCGTTCCGTTGTCAGCTCGCCGGGGGCCGCGATCTGGCGCATGCGGCGTTGGTCGTCGGCCAGCCACAGACTGGCCTTCTGCAGGTAGCCGTCCACTGCAGTGGGAAAAAACATTTCGCCCCGTGTATACCGAACGACAGGTTCATAGCAGCGCAGCAGATCGAGGTCATTCATGCACGCACCTCCCTGGCGGCCGGCGCGGCAAAGAGGTCACGCACTTCGCGCTGGTTGAGATAAAAAACCATGGCAACGTTGAGCAGCATGGACACATAGTCCGGCTCGCCGACAAAATAGCCGATGGCATCAGTCGCTGTGTAATAGGCCAGCAGCAGCATCATGCCATACCAGCCCCACATCCGATAGCGCCAGACACCCACGAGCACTACCGCAGTAATCGCCATGAGCACGAACGGCACGTCGTAAAGTTCCGGCCCCACCGTCGTCCAAAATTCGTCCGGATTCACGGCCATACCCAACGCCAATATCGTGGCGAGGACGAGGCCCAGCAGAGCCTGTATCATCAACAAGAGCAGGATCATGTAGAGGCCAAAAGGACGCTTGCGGCGGCCAGCCGCCTGCGGCGTACCGTCCGGCTGCGGTGCATCCTGCGATAGGTGTGGACTCATACGGACATTTCTCCGATCTGGCAGTCAGGTCAAGCCGATAGACCTCCTCATTCTACCATGCTGCCGTCTGAGTTTCGGAGCAAAAATGGCCGGAGTACTCCGATCCAAACGGCCAACACGCCGGTGCTCAGGCAGCGAGCGCGCGATCAAGGGCAGCCACACGAATTGCGCAGCACCAAGTGCGATGGAATCACCTCCATATGCGGCGGCGGCGGCGCCGATGAAAGCGCAGCAAACAAAATTTCGCACGCACGTTGGGCAATTCTGGCAATTGGCTGCTGCGTTGTGGAGACGGTAGGCGTCGTCAACTCCATCCAGGGCACGTCGTCGTAGCCGAAAATCGCCACCTGGTGCGGGATATTGGCGCCCAACTGCTTGCAGGCCTTGACTGCGCCCATGGCGATCGACTGGCTCGTCGCAAGGATGGCATCGACGTGATGCTGTTGCACCAAGCGGCAAGCCAGGTCGAAGGCGGAAGAACCCACATAGTCAGTCTCAAAAAACAACCCCGGCTCCAAACAGTTGCCTTCCATCAATGCACGGCGGTACCCCTCAATACGCTGCCGCGTGTTGCTGCCCTGTAACGGCATGTGAATGACGCCGATCCGCCGGCGACCATGTGCAACCAAATGCGCTGCCGCCTGGTAGCTGATCGCAGTGTTATCGGTCACAACACTGCACATCCCAGCCACTGGGCGCTCGATAGCGACCACGGGAATCAGGGAGGCCGCATAACGCAGATGCTCAACACTCCTAGAATCCGCTGGACAGAGAATCAGGCCGTCAACACGCTTGGACAACATATTTTCGACAATGTTGATTTCGAGGTTCAGGTCTTCCTCACTGACAGCGAGGAGGGTATCGAATCCCTGCTCGCGCGCAAAGCGTTGCACGAGACGTACAGACGCCGGCGTCACGGGACTGGTGATATTGGTGAGGATCAAGCCGATCGTGCGCGTCTCCTTCACCTTGAGGCTGCGCGCAACAAGATTTGGCTGATAATTCAATTCCTGCACAGCATCGAGCACCTTCTGCCTCAAGCGCGGTGCAACATATTTATCCTTATTGTTGATGACAACCGAAGCCGTGGACACCGATACGCCGGCAATTCTGGCGACATCGGTAATCGTGACTCGTTTTTGTGACATTGACCACTCCCTTCGACCCACCGGTAAAACAGGTCGGGCAAAATGGCCGGTTGACTTGATTGGCCATGTTTGTTATACTCAGGGTATCATCCAGCGAAACGTTTATCTAGTTTCACATAAGGGAAAACATGCAATACGTCTCTTTCCCCGGGCACCCTTTGCCCGTATCTAGGATTTGTCTGGGCACCATGATGTTCGGCGACAAATGTGATGCTGCGCTTTCCGAAGCGCTCGTCGCCAAGGCATTGGAACTAGGCATCAATGCATTCGACACAGCCGCCATGTACAGTGCGGGCGCCAGTGAGCAGTATCTGGGTCGCGCCCTCAGGTCCGTACCCCGCGACCAGATCTTCGTGGCCACCAAGGTAGCCAAAGGTATCGACCGCCGGAGCATTATAGAGAGTATCGACGAATCACTGGGTCGATTGCAAATGGCGTACGTCGACCTCTACCTGATCCACTGGCCCGTGCCCGGCATGAACTTGACCGAGATGATGGGTGCGCTGAACGAGGCAGTGGTCGGTGGCAAAACGCGCCTGGTCGGCTGCTGTAATTTCCCCGCCTATCTCCTGGCCTCTGCCAATGCGATTGCTGCTGCCAACGGTTGGGCGTTGCTGCGCTGCAACCAAGTGGCCTACAACCTGATCGAGCGAGGTGTCGAAGTCGAAATCCTGCCACAGGCGCGCCTGGAGAAACTGGCGATAACGGCCTACCGGCCGCTGGCCATTGGCCTGTTGACCGGCCGGCTCATGCCAGGGATGCCGATGGAAAGTGCGGCGCGTGGGACGACCGACTCGCGCGTGCTGACCTGGCTCTCCCAACACGGCCGTTCGCTCGAACGGTTCGTCGCCTATGCGCACAACAAAGGTATTGAACCGGCGCAACTAGCCGCTGCCTGGGTCATGGAGAATCCAGCAGTGACGCAGCCCATCCTGGGGGTCAGTTCGCTGACGCAGGTGGAATCAGCCGTGCGTGTGCCCGAAGTGCAATTGACGGATGCAGAGCGGCAAGAGGTCACGGACATGTTCCAGACTGAAGTGACGGAAGAAGGGCTGCAGCGCTTCCCTGGCACCAAGTACAACTTCCCACGATTGCGCCGGAACCTGTCGCTTGCGGTGAAAGAATAGACGCCTGCGGGAAAGGTAGTCGTGATGCAAGACACGCCTCTGTTAGAGATGCGCCAGATTTCCAAAGTCTTTCCGGGCGTGCGCGCCTTGAACCAGGTGAGCATTGCGTTGCAGGCCGGCGAGGTGCGTGCTCTGGTCGGTGAAAACGGTGCCGGCAAATCGACTCTGATCAAGATTCTCTCGGGCGTCTATCAGCCGACCGAGGGTGAAATCGTCCTGAATGGCCAGTCGAACACCATTCAAGATCCGGCGCACGCGCTCAAGCTCGGCATTATTCCCGTCCACCAGGAGGTCAACCTCGAGCCGTATCTATCGATCGCCGAGAACATCTACATTGGCCGGCAGCCACGCAATCGTTTTGGCCTGATCGACTTTGGCCAGATGAACAAGGATGCCGCGCGCTGGCTTGCTGAACTCGGCGTCGCCACCGACCCTTCGCTGCCGCTCGGGATGATCTCGATTGCCGAACGCCAGATGGTGGCCATTGCCCGTGCGGTCTCGTTGGACGCCCGTGTCGTGATCTTCGATGAACCGACTTCTTCGCTCACCCTGCGCGAAACCGAACGGCTTTTTACAGTTGTCCGTCGCCTCAAGGCCAAGAACATCGGAGTCATCTACATCTCGCACCGGCTGGAGGAAATCTTCCGCATCTGTGACACGCTGACGGTCATGCGCGATGGCGGGCTGGTGTCGACAAAGGCTATCGCCGACGTGAACACTGACAGCGTGATCCGGATGATGATCGGCCGTGACCTCACGGACCTCTACCAGAAGACCCACACCCCGATCGGTTCACCGGTGCTCGAAGTGAAGCATCTCACCGTCAAAGGCATTTTGAACGACATTTCATTGACTCTACACCGAGGGGAGATTCTGGGGATTTCGGGGCTGGTCGGAGCGGGGCGAACCGAACTGGCACGAGCCATCTTCGGCGATCTCGCCTACCAGGCAGGGGAGATCCTCGTCGACGGAAAGCTGATCCGCCCTTCGTGTCCCGACGATTGCATTGCGGCTGGCATCGGCCTGGTTCCAGAGGATCGCAAGGATCAAGGGTTGGTCCTGCCGATGCCGGTCAAAAACAACATTTCGATGGCCGTTCTGGGCAGGCTGGCACAACTGGGTGTGATCCGTGGGCGTAAAGAGGCGCAGTTGGCCGAAGAATCTGTGCGCCGCCTGGCTATCAAGACGCCGTCGATCCAACAACAAGTGCAGTTCCTGAGTGGTGGCAATCAGCAGCGGGTGGTCATCGCCAAGTGGCTGGCGACTCACCCCAAGGTGCTCCTGATCGATGAGCCGACGCGCGGTATCGACGTAGGCGCCAAGTCCGAAATTTATGCCTTACTCAACCGTCTCGCCAGCCAAGGTGTGGCTATTCTAATGATTTCTTCGGAACTGCCCGAAATTCTCGCCATGAGCGACCGCATCCTGGTCATGCACCAGGGTCGCATTCGGGCGGAACTGCCTGGCAAGAGTGCCACAGAAGAGACTATCATGCGCTTCGCCGCCGGCCAGACGGTCTAGTGCAGAGCGCAGGGAGATCCAGTATGCAGGACACAGCACACGCCCTGCCCCAGAGCGAGGCGGAGACAGACGCAGTGGACAAACCCAATTTCGAGCAGCCTGAATTTGAAAAACGCGGCTTTGGCGCCAGGCTTCGGCGTATGCTGGCTGCCAATCCAGCCCTCCTCATTCTGGCTCTATTGATTGTGGCTGGCGCGTTCATGTCACCCGTCTTTCTGACGACACAGAACCTACTCAATATTTTGTGGACAGTCTCGGTGTTGGGCATCGTGGCCATGGGCCAAACGATTCTGTTGATTACCGGCAACTTCGATATGTCGGTGGCCTATGTCGTTGGGCTGGCTGGCATTACTGCCGTCATCGCCCAACTCTGGGGCGCCGGGTTCATGGCATCGATCTTGCTGGGTCTGGCGGCTGGTGCGTTCATTGGCTTGCTCAACGGGACAATCATCGTCTGGACCAAGGCAAATGCCTTCCTGATCACCTTGGGCACCAGCATCCTGGTCTATTCCATCAACCTGATTCTGACCCAGTCCAAGACCTGGTATGCCTCGGTCGATAGTTTCCTGGTGCTTGGACGTGGCAAATTGTTCGACTCGATCCACTACTCGGTCATCATCTTTCTGGTGCTGGGGGTGGTCTTGGATCTCTTCCTACGCCGCACGACCTTTGGCCGCTCGCTGTACATCATCGGTTCCAACCAGCGAGCGGGCGAGTTGTCTGGCATCCGGGTTGACCGCATCAAGTTAGCTACGTACATCTTCTGCGGCACGACGGCAGCACTTGCCGGCCTCATCATGACTGCACGCACCGGCAGCACCGTAGCCAATGCCGGCATCGGGATGGATTTTGATTCGCTGATTGCTGCTGTTCTGGGCGGTACGAGCCTCTTTGGAGGGCGCGGGGGTACGCTGCGGACGATTGTCGGCGTGCTGATCCTCGGTGTACTCAATAACCTCCTGGTATTACTCAACGTACCGTACGAGGCGCAACAGATCGCCAAGGGGCTGGTATTTCTCTTGGTGGTGTGGATGGACGGCTTCATGCAGAAACGGTAGCAGGTAGACGGCAGTATGCGATGGGAACAAATCAAATGACCAGGGTTCGCCATTTCTTCTTACAACATAATGTGGTGATCTTGTTGGTGCTGCTCGTTGCCTTCTTTGCTTCGACAACAGGCCACCTCTTTTTGAACGGGCAGAACATTCACAACATTGCACGCCAGATTTCGTTCGACATCCCGCTGGCGCTCGCCCTGACCGTTGTCCTGATCGCTGGCGGCATCGACCTCTCTGTTGGCTCGGTACTGAGCATGGCAGCTGCGCTGACCATGGGACTCCAGCCGCTGGGGACGTGGCTCGCTGTGCTGATTGCCCTCCTCTTTGGAGCAGGGGTCGGTCTGGTCAACGGGTTACTGGTGACGAAGGGCAGAATTGTGCCATTCATCGCCACTCTCGGAACCATGACCGTGGTACGCGGCATCATGCTGACCTACACCCGCCAGCAGCCGATTCCGGGAAGTGACGCGACCTTCGTCTTCTGGGGAGCAGGGTCGCTCGGCCCGATCCCAGTGCCCATCCTGATCGTTTTGGCCATCTGCATCGTCGTTCACCTGTTGCTCACCTACACACAGTTCGGGCGCAACCTGTACGCCATTGGCGGCAATCCAGATGCTGCGTTTCTGGCTGGTATCGATGTCGTCCGCAACAAGGTCCTGGCTTTTGTGCTCAGCGGGCTTTTGGCGGCGATTTCCGGCGTGCTGATTGCTTCACGTCTCAATTCCTCGACCGTCCACATCGGCCTCGATTCAGGACTCTGGGCCATTGCGGCGGCGATCATTGGTGGCGCCAGCCTTACAGGCGGCAAGGGTAGCGTGCTGGGGGCGGTGCTGGGCGTTGTGACGTTGGGTGTGCTCGTCAACGGCATGAACCTGCTTGGCGTGCATACCTACTATCAGATTGGAATTCGAGCCGTCATCCTGATTGCAGTCGTGGCAGTCGACGCCCTATCGGCGGCGAACCTGCGCAAGAAGTTGGTCATGCAATCGTACGGCCATCGGGAATAACTGCGCCGATAGGTCATGCGGTTTGCCCCAGGGATTGCCGGCAAGTGCCAGGAAGAGGAGGTGATCACAAGCAACATTCCACTGTATCCAACACAGCTACGGTCGTTGATCTATTCACCATGTTCCCAGAACGGAGGAGACTGAGATGAAGAAAACACTTTTGCTGCTGACCTTGATTTTTGCCCTGCTGCTGTCAGGCTGTACTGTGAGTACGCTGCCTTCGGCAGCGCCGGCAGGAGACGCTGCACCAGCGGCACAAGAAGGAGCTGCGGCCCCCGCTGCGGGGGAGGCCTTCGACATCTGTGTCGTGCACAACAACGCCGACCACCCTTCCATTACGGCAATCGTGCAAGGCATGGACGAAGAGGCGCAGATCTACAATGCGAACGTGACCTATTTTGATCCAGCCTTCGACCCGCAGAAGCAAGCTGCAATGATTGAAGACTGCATTGCGCGCCAGGCGGATGTGATTGTCGTCAACGCTGTGGACCCCACTGCAGTCATTGCCTCTATTCAAAAGGCAGCTGAAGCGGGTATCCCAGTCGTCACCCAAAACGCTGACGTCGCCCCTGAGGGCAAGCAGTACACGGAAACATTCGTTGGCTCACAGTCGTACGACCAGGGCTATGCAGTGGGCAAGATGATGGTCGCCAAGCTTGGCAACAACGCCGCCAAGGTCATCTTCCTCGGCGGCAAGCCAGGCCAGACCGACTATGTGAACCGTGTCCAGGGCGCCAAGGACGCCTGGGCAGAGGCCGGTGTCAGCTATGAGGTGCTGGCGGATCAGCCGGCAGAGTGGAGCAAGGACAAGGCTCTGTCGGTCATGCAGGACTTGTTGACCCGCTACCCGACCGGCATCGACGCCGTGTATGCGGTAGACGACCCGATGGCCATGGGCGCACTCGAGGCCATCAAGGCAACGGGTCGTGAGAAAGAGATTGCCGTCTATGGTACGAATGGCAACACCGACGCCTGCCAGGCCATCAAGAACGGCGACATGGCTGGCACCGCACTGCAGATGAGCTACCTTGTCGGCGTGTACGCTGTCCGTGCCACATATGACATTGTCGAGGGACGGCTCGTTCCCGACTCGATCCTGGCGCCGACCGCTCCTGTGACGCCAGAAAATATCGATCAGTGGATCTCGATGTGTTGGTAGCCGGCTGAGGCTCAAGGCCCCGTCGACCGTTCCGGTCGGCAGCAGGGCTGAAACGCCTGCCAGAGAAGATGGTGGAGGTGCAGCGTCGTGTGCTCTACCTCCACCATCGTGACTCTCCGCCACTGCACCCCAATAGGCAGACCCTGTCCGCAGGGAGAATCAAGGAACCCATGTCACGAAAAATTCGGATTGTCACCTCCTCTTTCGCCACACTGGAGGACACGCGTCCGCCCTACAACTTGCGCCACCCCACACCGGAGGAGAACCTGCGGACGGCACAGTTGATCCTGGAGACAGCCAGCGCCTACAAACCCGATCTGGTCGTGCTACCAGAGGCCTTCCTGTTAGCCGGCATGCCCCTGTCCAAGGTAAAGGATATCGCTGAAGCAATACCAGGACCGACTTTTGCAGTCCTGGCATCGTCCTGTTGTGCCGGCAACTTCAACCTCGTCGCTGGCCATGTCACACACGAGAATGGCCGCTACTACAACCAGGCACTGGTACTTGACCGCAGCGGCAAGCTGGTCGGTAGCTACCGCAAAAACTATCCCGTGGAGGAAGAGATTCGCTGCGGCGTGGAACCGGGTCGCCAGCCGGCTGCGTTCGACCTGGACTTTGGTCGCATTGGCGTGGCCATCTGTTTTGACCTCAACTGGCCTGGTTTGTGGGCGGCACTGGAGAAAGAGCGGATCGATTTCGCTTGTTGGATTTCTGCCTACGAAGGCGGATTTCCGGTCAAGAACTATGCATGGCAGCATCGCTACCCCATCGTATCATCCGTCTGGCCTTATCATGCCCGAGTCGTCGACATCACCGGGGAAATCCTGGCATCCACCTCGCGCTGGTCGCGTGTCGCTGTCTGCGATCTCAACTTGGATCGTGAGCTGTTCCACACCGATCTGCAGATGGACAAGATCGCACAGATTCAGGCCCGCTATGGCAGCGCCGTGTCCGTGCGAACCTATACCGAGGAACACTTGATCCTCATGGAGAGCCAGACACCTGAACGCAGCGTGCGTGACCTCATGGACGAGTATGGCCTGGTCAGATATGCCGACTATATTCAGCGCTGCACGGACTTTCGCAGCCAGGCGCTAAACGAGTCTCTGTCGTAGCCGATTGGCTCACTTGGCTCACGCCGACCACCGATCCACCCATCTGGTGTTGCGAAGCCAGGAGGGTAAGTCCATAGACCTTACGGCGTCCAGAACGGGACGTGCATAGCAGCCGTGCAGAGGGAATCCGCAGGCTGTTCGGGTACAGCAAGAAACTGCTGCACGATTTCAGTGGGGCACTGCCCATAGTTGGCCAAGATGCTGTGACCAGCATTGGGCACGACAACCAATTGCGCCTGGGGCAGCTGGGCCGCGGCTATTTCCCCAAATGCCGGCGGCGTATTGGCATCCAATTGGCCATTGAGGATAAGCACCGGCGTCCGCCCGTAGACGGATGGCGTCGGCGATGTCAGTGCATCGGCCCAGCCTGCACAGCCTTCAGATTGTGCTGCCATATCTCCCACTACCTTCTCGACCCAGAAAGGCGGCGTGCCAGCCTCTGTCAGCCTTGCGCCAACCTGCGCCAGGTCGCCGGCGAAGGGCCACTGCTCTGTGCACCTCAGTTTGCTGTTGAGCTCAGCGTTCAGCCCCATAATCGTATCCGGCACAAAACGGATAATCACACTGTTGAAGGCGCCCTGAGGCAGTTGGCTGACCAATTCGGCTGCAGGTGCGCCGCTGCCATCCAGACAGTATTGGGACAAGAATTGTCGGATCGCAGAGGGATCCGCATCCCAAAGTTTGGCCAACGCATCCTCCTGCTCCGTCGAGCTCGATTCATCCGACAAATTCATCTGGCAGGCCAGGTAGGCATCGACCAGTTCGTAGGAGCGAGGATGCTCGACCCCTAGCGCAGAGATCGGCATCGCAACGGGGAGTTCACCATTACGCAGCTGTATGAGCGTAGTGGTGTCACCCTGCGCCAGTTCGGCGATCAGGCGGGGTTGGTAGGCCACATAACCCACCGTTGGATTGTAGGGAAAGACCGAGCGGTAGAGATCTTCTGCGGTAAACTCCTCACCATCGGGTAGAGAGAGCGGCTGGGAAGCCAGCGACCGTACCAGATCGTCGAACTGGGTGCGCAGATCGGGGAAAGCGCTGTCGCAGGCCGGGTCTGCTGCGCAGAGGTCGAAGACCTCCTGAAACATCGTCTGTTGCGCCAGGTATCCAATGGGCGCAAAATCGTTGACCACATCTTCCGGCAGTGGGTACGGCGAATCCAGCACGACGCTGCGCACGAGGGCCTGATCGGGAAAGGCGTGTAGCAGGGACATGAGCAGCCGTGTACCGTAGGAGATGCCGTACAGGTTGTACGCCTCGTATCCCAAGGCATCCATCAGGTCAACCAGGTCGGCAGCGCTGGTATCAGTGCTAATGTGCGCAGGCGCGTAGCCTTGAGCGGTCAGAGCTTCCTGGCAGATGGCATTGTTGGCGTCGGCCTTGCTGGGGGACCTGCCCCACTCAGCCGTCAGTTGCTCGCTGACTGCGACCGTCTGTTGCTCGTCAGGGTAGGGGCAGGAAAAGAAGGGGAGGCTGTGGCCCATACCACGCTGATCGTAGAAGATGATGTCGCGATCAGCGCGCAAGGGAGCATAGCGTTGGATGAATTCAAGCATAGCCTGGCGCAGGGTCACTCCCAATCCCGGCCCCCCTGACACATGAATGATGGGATCCCGCTGTGGATTCGCACCCGTCGCTTTGAGGATCACGTAGGCGAGGTCAGCGGTAGTGCCTTCGGGCTGACTCCGATCCCAGGGTACTCGCACGTAGCCGCACAGGATCGTCTCATCTTCCACCTCGCCGGCCGGAAGGAAGAGATCGCAGGCGCGGGCGTGTCGCGCAGCTGAATGTTGTGACGGCGCAGTGACAGCTGCGGCAGAGCCACGACGCTGCCCCACGTTCGCTGTATCGGGCACAACCGGAACACATGCGCTCAGAAAAAGGCACAGCAATACCATCAGGCTGCGGGTGCGTCGTCTGTTCATACAGTCAGCCATCACTCTCCCTCGTTGTTTGCGTCTTGCAGTCTCTGCCTCTGCTCACGGATGATAGCTCCTTGACGCGCAACATACAGAAACCGATCGAACGCGGGGAGGCCTAGCACTGTCGGTGCCAGTCCACTGCCTATCTGATGCGCTCTGAACCGGGGCAAACAGTCATGAGTCAACCACGATCGCCCAGGTCACACACCGGGCACTTTGCATCCGCGCCTTGGAGGCGATCCAGCAGCCCCCCCACATCGGGCAAAGCAGAGTGCCCAGCACGTGCGTGCCGGGCACTCTGCTTTGTCCAACCCAACTGTCCTGAGAAGAGGTTGTTCAACCAGCGTCACATGTCAGTGCACTGTGACCGCGCCGCAGAACCCATTCTCCATCAGCACGCTTCGACTTGGTCCAACCAGCCAGATTAAACTGCCCTGTAGCATCCCCTGGAATACTGATCTCCATCGCTTCAACTGGAATGTCGGCATAGCCACCAACAGCCGGCGCCAGGATCAGATTGCCGCAGGCATCCCACCAGCCGACATTGACCTGCTGCGTTCGGAAACGCAACACAATTTTACCCGCCAGATCTGCTGGGGGTATCTCCACTGCTGGATTGCCGGTGGATGTACTGCCCACAGAGGGGGCAGTATCGCCTGTGTCTCCCTCTGAGGAATCTGGGGAAGGGACGGGCAGCGGCGACTCAGGCGGCGGCAGCGGCGACTCAGGCGGCGGCAACGGCGACTCATGTGGGGCGGCCGCTGCCATCTGCGGCTGATTGACCGCCGCCATCCAGGTCACAGAAAACAAAACGGCAAATAGTGCGATGAGTCCCAATCGATAGTTGTGAACCATTCCTGCTAGCTCCTTCTGGCGCAGATTGTTCTTGTGGAGTGTAGATTGTCATCCGATGACAGAATAACCGGCAGGATGGTTAGTGTCAAGTTGAGATTTGATTGCCCTAGTACACGCGGGCCTAAATCAACCAATTGTGCTTGTGTTCCGTGTTCCGTGTTCCGTCTCGTCCACGCCGCACGCAACACGGGACACGAAACCATTGGCTTATCTAAGCCTACCTGTACTAGGGCAATTACCACATCGGGACACGGCAACAGACCCACCCCAAGCGATGCCTATAACGCAGGGCGAGCAGCACCGGGCGGTGGATAACCAAGATGGAAGTGCAACTCAACCCCGCCGATCTCGATCCGGTCGCCAGAGCGGAGCGCCATTCGCACATCACTCTCAATGAGCTGGTCATTGACACGCGTCTGGTTAGTTCGGGAAAGGTGGGACAGTTGCCATTGACCGCGTGCATAAGAAAGTCGCACATGCTGTCGCGAAACTGTGCCTCCATTTGCCTCACCAGAAAGATCGATCGTCTCGTCCGGATGAAGTGCAGTCACATCAGCACCACGCCCGATGAGCACCGGATTGTGCAGCAGTGCAATCTGCATACCGCTGGGTGTAACCAGATAAGCCGCCAGCATTGTCACCAGCCGCAGCGTAGCACCATCCCATACCTGAGCATCAGCAAGGCTTTCCCGGCTATGAAGTAAGCGGTCTGGCAACAGAGTACGCACCATATGCCGTTGCGCCTGGCCATTGGGGTCGACATCCCAGCCAAGAGCGCTGCTCACCAGTCGGTCCAATTCCACAATGGGAATGTTCGCCGGCACTTCGACGTCAAATGGAGGGTCTTGTTTTTCATCGAGAATATGAAGCTGTACTCGAAGCATAATCAACTCCTCTATAGACGCGAGTGCACCTGTGCTACAGGTGCGATTTCAGCCGTTGCAACTTTGATGCGCTGTGGAACGCCGCGTTGGATGAAATAGCCTTCGCCGACCGGGAGAATGCGCACCTTCTCTTGGTAAGGCATTCTTACCATACATAACGAGTCATCGACCGATCCCAACATAAACCAGGCCGCTAGATCCTTCAACGTTTTAATTGGCTCCGCCCACGTTTTACTAGCCCAGTCTGAACTCTTGCCCGCCAGGATAAAGTGCAGCGGGTAGGCGCGGCCATCACGCACTAACTTGGCGATCAGGTCCTTGCCCGCGTCGGACAACGCTTCGCCGTAAGCATCCCACAGATCATCAAGCAGAACAACAATACGCGGTTCTGGCTGGATGATATTCTGCCCCAATCGCATGAGTGCTGACGCAGCCAGCCGCTCTTCAATTGTGCGCAACAATGCTAGCGCCTCTGCAGCAGTATGCGAATAGCCTTTGACATGTGGTAGTTGGCGCAATGACGTCAGTGAATCCTGTTGTGAGTCGAGCACGTAGAGATCACAAGTCTGATCGCCATACGTGCGAGCCAGCGTTGCAGCCATCGTATGCAACAGCGTACTCCTGCCGCTGCGTCCCGGCCCTGCCACCAAAAAATGAGGACCAGAGCGCAAGTCAATGCGGAAGCAGGTCAGATCATCTGCACGCACACCAATCGGCGGCAGCTGTTGGGGATCCACAATGTTTCCTGCTGTTGTCGGAACAACATGGACCGTAAAGGGGGTCTTATCATCCAGGCCGGCAAGCATGGCGAGCGGCACGATCTCTGGCATCGTTTGGATAGGCAACGGCATAGGCCCGTGCCAGGCACTGGCCATCTGGCGAATCAAATGACGTAAAGCCTGGCTGCGCGCAGCATCGGTGGCGCCAGCAATCGGCGTAGCGATTTGACACTCCAGTACTGGCACGCCGCGCACCAGTCCGCGCCCAGGCAGAACCAACGGCTGTAATTCTTCGGTACGCCCTACAATGGCTCCCACCTCACCTGCTTCAACCAAGTGGAGGGCAATTGCCAACATGATGTTGCTGCTGACGCCAAACCGAATCGTCGTCGAATTGTTCGCCGTTATCACAAGATGAATGCCCAGATTGCCGCCATCTTGAGCAATCCGCATGATTGTACTGGTAATAAGCTCATTGTTACTTACCGTATCCATGAAATTGGCATAGTTGTCGATGACGACGACACATGCTGGTGTTTGCGCTCCGGCCAGGGTACGATAGTCAGCCAGGCTCGCCACACCCTCTCGTCCCAGCAGTTCACGCCGCTCGTCTATGGTGCGCCGCAAAAAGATAGCCAGACGGTCGAGCCGCTCAGTCTCTTCAGCCGTGATGACGGCACCCGTGTGAGGCATCCCCTCAAAGAGCTTGAGCAACCGTCCTCCAAAATCGAGCAGATAGAAATTGACATCAGCAGGCGAGTGCGTTAGCGCCAGGCTGGTAATCAACGTCTGCAACGCCGTTGTTTTGCCATAACCAGGTGCGCTGTAAATGGCCAGATGTCCCTCTTTGCCCAGCGGCAACGTCAGCGGAATCTGGCAACGTTCGCGTGGCCGATCGAGTAATCCCACAACAGGTGCCAACCATGTTATAGTCGGCTGCCAGTCTGTCCCATCCCAACCCTGTTGTGGCCGAACATCTTCGAGTGGCAGATTGGAAGGCAACGGCGCCAGCCACAGGTTATTCAGACGGGGAATCGCCAACACATTGCTGGTTGCCCACAAATGCTTGATGACAGCCTTGAGTTGGCTCTGCTCATCTACAACGAGCGCAGCAACGGGCGAAGATAAGGCACGTCGACTGCCATCCAACGCAATTGCAGTAATCTCTAGCGGATCGCCACTGTTGCCGCGCTGCGGATCATAAGGCGCTCCTCCCCAGGCTACCTGAAATTCCTTGTAGGCTTCGCCAGCACCAACTTGCAGGATGCAACGCCCCGTTCCAGAGAGGAATGCCGCATCATGACGCTTGAGCATAGCGTGGCTGTCTTCAGTCTGCGCCACACGCAGGCAAAGGCGGAAACGGGTATTTGCTTCGATTTGCCCATCGACAATGCCAGCTGGCTTCTGCATTGCCAGAATCAGACGGAAGCCAAGTGCACGACCTAGCCGCGCGATGCGGACAAACTCACGCGCCACGTCTG
The DNA here is from genome assembly GCA_903879975.1 of uncultured Chloroflexota bacterium. GTDB lineage: Bacteria > Chloroflexota > Anaerolineae > Caldilineales > Caldilineaceae > Caldilinea. Next base: position 24,984 of record CAIRNL010000763.1, read on the forward strand.
GCTGCTCCGTCTTCATTTCAGCAAATTCATCTACAATGACCACCAGGTACGGAAGTGGGACAGCATCGGCGCCAAGCTTACCCTCGTAGAAGCGACGCTGATAATCATCAATATGGGTCACGTCGGCGTCCCTCAATATTTTCTGGCGCCGCTCCGCCTCCACCGACAAGGAGGCCAACGCACGTCGCGCCAAGCTCTCCTGCTGGAGATTAGTGATAATGCCAAGTGTGTGTGGCAGATCAACAAAGGGATCAGCCATACCACCACCTTTGTAGTCAACCAACACAAAAGCCAGCTTGTGTGGATGAAAGTTAATGGCTAGACTAGTGACCAGGGTCTGCAGCAACTCACTCTTGCCAGCACCCACCATACCAGCCACCAGACCATTGGGACCATCGGCTTTTTCATGCAGGTCCAACAAGAGCGGCTCGCGCCCATTCGTCATGCCGATAGGCGCGGCAAGCGCTCGCGCTGCATTTGCACTGCCTCGCCAGCGTTCTGGAACCGCCAGCTCCTCCACAGTCTGAACACCAAGTTGGTCTAGCAGCGTTACCATCGTAGGAATCTCGCGAGAAGTCACCTGCCGCAGGCGAATCGGCGCCATGGCGATAGCAAAGGCTTCCACATAACCGGCAGGCAAGAGATCAGGGTCAAACCGCTGGCCCGATGCTTCAACACCCTGTGTGATGAGGTGCGACTGGCCATCCATCACGCGCACGGAAACTTGACAGCGTTGGGGGAGAAATTTGGTGCGTGTGCTGAGAAAAATGACATATATACCCAATTCCGGCCCTTCGAACTGGAGGCGTTCTACTGTTGGGTGTGTTTCAACCATTTCCAGATCGGCAACGATCACGATCAGATCAAAGTCAAAGGTAACTTTCTGCGAGGACGCACGGTCAGCGGCAACACGCTGACGCATATCGATCAAACGGTCGATCTGTTGCAACAGACGGGTTGCACCCTCAACTTCGGCGGCAAGGTAGCGAACCGTGCGATCGTCGTTCCAGGTGTGCGGCAGCCAGCGCAGCCATTGCCAGGATTCGGCCTCGGGCGCCGGAAAAATTGCGGCAAGTTTGACTTCGGTCGGTGAATGGGCCACGGCAATCTGCGTAATCAAGGCAAAAGTTGAATTGAGTACACTGGGGCGATCACCAGCAACACCTGCGACCTGTGCTTTGCGAATGTTGAGGCGGACAGGCGCATTCCACACTTCGGTGTAGCGGGCAGCCAAGCTCTGCGCTTCCAGCACCAATGGATCCGGATAGATCGGATCGCGAACCGCCGGCGCCTTCACGGGTACACTGGAAGAAAGTACACCCACGCCCAAACGCACACTCAAAAAATCGTCGTCCGCCGGTCGCCGCGACCACAGATGACGATCCAACGACTGGAGTTGCTCAAGACAGACTTCAGGGCTGGGATCATTTTCAAGGTGCAGGCGCAGTTGCTCATGTTGCCAGTTATCAAGGTTAGCGCCAATGTCATTGAGCAACGCTCGATACTTCCCTTCGCGCTCAGCTGCTTGAACCTTGCTCCGATTTTTCTGTAAAAAATGGATCACTACGGATGCGATGCTGGAAGCCACAATCAACGGCACAGAGAAAATCAGCATTGTGCTCATATTCGCCGTCAGCGCAACAACCACCATGACCACCGCCATCAGTGCCACTGGCAGGATTGTATAGAGCACCGAACTGTTGTTGGCCGACGGCGCCGGCGGTGGGTCCGGAATGAGGACTGTCTCGGTGGGTAGTGGCAGTTTCAGCCGCGGTGAACGCCAGAAAGTAGGTGGGGTATTCACGATTGCGTCTTGCTCCCGGCCTGGTAACAGTCATAGATGTTACCAAGCATCCTGCTCAGTGTTCTTTCAAGCTGTTCATGCGTAGTAGCCGCTAGCTGCGCCTGATTGCATCCTGTACTGTCCTGATGATTAGCAAGCGTCCATGCCTGCGTGCTGCCGACAAACCAGTGCACTCTCTCACTGCCAGGTACCTCACCCCGTAGATCGGACACCTCCAAAACGACCTGGCGCACGGGTTTCTCGATATCGCGCCTGAACTGCGCGCGCCACGACTCCTCCCACAAGGCATCCGGCCCGTCATCATCGTTGTGACTGACGGGAGACCGAAACAATGCTGCTAGGTCCGTATTCGATAACAACAAAGATGGAACTATGCTGTTTTGTGGCAACGGCTCAAGCATCGACTTGATCTGACTTGGCAGGTCAGGGAATACAGGCAACAATGTCAGATGGTGCAGAAAAGGCGGCTGTAGCGTATGGCGTACTGTCGCATAAGGCGTGACAGAGTAGACTGTCAATGTGCTATGGTCGTCATCCCCCGTTGCCACTGTCACGACCCACCCAGGGCGAACGCAAATGCCGACAATGCTCGCAACAAACGAATTGAGCTCAATCCCAGCTGTACGCTCCCGTAGCATGGCACGCGCAAGCAGTGATCTCTGAACGATACCCATGCACAATTCACGGCTCTCGTCAGACAAGAAAGCAAATGGGTTTTCGCCAAGGCCAGGGATCGTGTCCACCCCAAACAATTGTACAAGAAAAGAGAGTTCTTCTTGACTTACCGTTATGGTAACGTCGGATTCAATCACGGATTTCCTCAATTCCGGTTCGGAGTATAAACAGCCACGCCCATGCTGTGCCGCAACCAGTTCGAATTTTTCGCTTGCTTCTGTCACAACCTATGAGGCTGTCTATTACAGAGAATCGGCAACCGAATTAGAAAAGCTGGAGACCCTGTCGGAAGTGAACTTTACAGTTTCAACACCCCATGCCCAACTAGC
>CAIRNL010000764.1 GCA_903879975.1 uncultured Chloroflexota bacterium
AAGGAGCCTGTGCCAGCATAGAGCGCGTCGTTGGTCGCCAGCAGGCTGAAAACGATATCAGTATTGGGAAAGTCAGTTACTTCCTCCCAAACAGCGGCACCGGCGGGCAAACGATAGAGGCCGGCGTGGGTGCCGGCGTAGAGGGCATCTGCGTAGGAAGCCAAGGCGCGGATGCGGCGCGCTTCGCCAACTAGGCCAGCGTCCAGTTGCTGCCAGGCAGCGCCGCCATTGACTGTGCGCAAAACGCCGTCGAAGCGCGTGCCCGCATAGAGAGACGGCTGGCTGCGCTCGACAACGGCATATAACTCACCAACAGCACTGTTGGCGCTGATCAGCTCGCGGAAACCGGGGATCTCGGCCCAGGTCACACCGCCATCGCCTGATCGAAAGACAAGGCCTGCACCCCCGTCAGCAGCATACACAGTGCGCGGGTTGCGGGCATCATAGGTCAATGCTGTCAGGCTAATATTGGGCGCAAGGTCGGGTGCGGTGTTTGTCCAAGTGACCCCGCCATCGATCGAGCGGTAGATACCGGCCAGGAGCGGCGAGTTGAGCGTTCCAGCGAGGACTTCGTTCGGCGCATTGGGCGCCACGGCCAAGCTGAGCACAGAATTGCCTGTAGGCGCACTGCCCTGTGCCAGCACCCAGGCTGGAAGCAACGCCACAACCAATCCAACCAGCAGAAAAAACCAGCTTCGTAGGGGGCGGCTTCGCTGAGCGCTCAGGCGACTTCCTCCCGTGAATGGCAGAATGCACTTTTGAGAACCGGATGGGATGTCCTGTACATCTGCTCCAATAGATGGTGATTCGCAGTGAATTCTAGGAAAAAACATAGCGTTGGCACAACCCGTGTCATAGTATATACGGGGAGCAACATTCCCCAAAGAAAAGGCGAGACTCTGGTCAGAGAGCCTCGCCCATCGTCTATTCATTTCAACGCCCGCACGCGCCCACTCGTTCCACTGCCGTGGCAATAACGGCCTGGCCACCTTGCTACAGAATTGTCATCAGGAACTGTGATGCGCTATTTGCCCACTCAATGACCAGCGGCGGATAGACGCCGATCCAGAAGACGCCTAGCACGCAAAGGGTAATGATGGCTTGCGCGCCGATCCCTGGGGCGCCTATCGCCGGTGCTTCCTCAGCATCATTGGCCGGGAAATACATTGTGCGCACCAACGACATGTAGTAGAAGGCTGAGATAGCGACATTGATCAGCGCCATAACGGCAAGGAAGTAGTACTGGTGTTGGATAGTCGCGCCAAAGACAAAGAACTTCCCCACAAAACCCGCCGTGAGTGGGATCCCAACCAGACTGAGCAGAAAGATGAACATGGCGATCGCTAGCCCTGGCGAGCGCTTTGCAAGGCCAGAAAAGTGCAGGTAATCGCTACCGCCGGTCATATTCTCCACTGCCATGACGACCATGAATGCGCCCACATTGGTGAAAAGATAACCGATCAGATAGATGAGCAGGCCATTGAGCCCATTCATCGAGAGTGTCGTCAGGTCGGTCGTCATATCCGTAGTCACCACAGAGGCAAGGCCCAGCACCATGTAACCGGCCTGGGCTACCGAGCTGTAAGCCAGCATGCGCTTGACGTTCGTCTGGCGCAAAGCCATGAGATTGCCGGCAAACATCGTCAGCACGCCCAACGCACCCACCACGGGCACCCACAGCGTTGCGCTTGGCGCAAAGGCCAGCAGTAGCACACGCGCCATCACTGCAAACCCTGCTGCCTTGGAGGCTGTAGACAGGTAGGCCGTGACAGGGGTCGGCGCTCCTTCGTAAGTGTCTGGCGTCCATTGGAAGAAAGGCGCCAGGCTGGCCTTGAAACCGAGCCCCGCCAATACCAACACTGCAGCAGGGAGCGCAGCAGAGCGAGCAGCGTCGTTAGCAGCAAAAGTCTGCCCAATCTCAATCAGATTGAGCGATCCCGTTGCTCCATACATGAGGGACATGCCATAGAGCATGATAGCCGAAGCAACTGAGCCGTAAAGGAAGTACTTCAGGCCAGCTTCTGAGCTGCGCAGATCCTCACGGATCGAACCGACGAGAATGTAACTCGTGATCGAAAGAAACTCAATAGCGACAAAAATAAGCAGCAGGTTATTGGCGCTCACAGCGAAGGCCATGGCCACCGCAATAAAAAGGTATGACGCCCAAAACTCTCCCACCCCGCTCACCATACGATTCAGGTAACCACCGCCTGCCAGAGCTGTCAGCAGCATAGCAGTGTAGATGATCATCTTGAGAAAGAGCGAGAAAGCATCCACGTCAACCATGAACGCAGCAGTTATCGCTGCGCCACCCAGTTGGACAAACGCGCCGACCAGACCGACGAACAGAAAGAGCACAGTAACGGCCATGTAGCCACGTGCGCTCCCGCCCTGTTTACCGGCAGTCGCATCGAGTATCAAGATCAGCAGGCCGCCGAAGGCCACCAACAGGTCAGGCAGTAGCGGCGCCAGCGCAGCAAATCCGATCTCCAAAGTCGGCCTCCTTTTGGCTTACAGCACGCTCTGAACGAAGTTCAGGATTTCCAGGGCGGCCGAGTTGAAATAGTTCAGCAGCGGCGTAGGGTAGACACCCAGGACGAAAATCAGAATCACCAGTGGCCACAGTGTGAGCTTTTCAAAGCCGACCATGTCGGTCGGGCCATCGGCATGCTCACCCGTAGCAGTCGTCCAGTGAGTGATCTTGTTCGAGTCATAGGCGCCCAAGAAGACATTCTGGATGATGCGCCATAGGATATACACCGCAGCAAAGACAATCCCCAGTACAGCGAACGCCGTCCAGTAAGGTGTCAGATAGAAGGCACCGCGAAAGGTGAACAACTCTCCCCAAAAGCCGGAAAGGCCTGGTAGCCCCAGGCTAGCCATCGCTGCCACCATCATGATGCCATAGTAGTAAGGGGTTTTGACGCTCAAACCACCGAATTTGTCCAAGTCACGCGTGTGTGCCCGCTCGTAGATGACGCCGACCAGGAAGAAGAGGGCGCCTGTGATCAGGCCATGGTTGAACATCTGCATGGTCGCGCCGTTGAAAGCCATCGCCGCGCTGTCGTAGGCAGCCTGGCTGTCCAGCGTACCGAAAGCCGCTGCAGCAGCGCCAATCCCCATGACGACATACCCCATGTGGGAGACAGAGCTATACGCAATCAAGCGCTTCAGGTCCGTCTGCGCTACACAGACAAGTGCGCCGTAGACAATTGCAATGGCGCCAAGCGCCACCAGCCATTCCGACCAGTAGGCCGCAGCCGTAGGGTAGACCGGGATCATGATGCGCATGAAACCGTAGCCGCCAAGTTTCAGCAGGACACCGGCCAGAATGACGCTGCCCGCTGTTGGCGCCTCGGTATGGGCGTCAGGCAACCAGGTGTGGAATGGGAAGCTCGGCACCTTGAAAGCAAAGCCTAGAAAGAAGCCCCAGAAGGCCAGACTGGTGAGCAGAAGCGCATCCTGAACCGGCAAATCGACAAAGGGTTTTGCTGCTGCAGACTGAATGATATCGAAGGTGCCAGTTGCAAAGTATGTGCCAAGAATGGCAAGCAACATGGCAACCGAACCTACCAGCGTGTAAATAAAGAATTTGATGGAAGCGTAGTTGCGATTCTTGCCACCCCAAATGCCGATGAGCAAATACATGGGCACCAGGCTGATCTCCCAGAAAACGTAGAAGACCACGAAGTCCAACGCCATGAAGACGCCGTACATACTCAGGGCAAGCAGGTGGAAGAGGCCGAAATACTCACGCACCCGCGTCTTGATGACAAATGCACTGTAGTAGAGGCTCAGAGTCGTCAATAACGCCGTCAGGAAAATCAACGGTAGGCTCAGATTGTCCACACCCAGGTGAATGTTCGAGTTGATGGCTGGAATCCACGGCACATCAACCACGAATGCCATCCCTCCTGCTGCATGGTCATAGGCGGCCAGCATGTAAATGCTAAGCCCCAGCGGCAGGAGGCTGGCCAGCACCGAGCCCCACTTGATCAGCTTCTCATTTTGGGTCATGAAGACCAGAATGGAGCTGAGCAGTGACCACACGATGAGAATGGGCAATGCCCACTGATTTAGGAATTCCATGAATATTTCCTCCGCAGACCTTCGGTTTGGAATTCAGCGCCGATTGTCAGAAATCATCCAGATGAACTCGGGTAAAACGGTAAAAACCTTGCACGAATGCCTGCTAAAATGTTGGGATTTAGGAACCAGGATTTTCGAGCAGCGCCGCTGCCGAGAGGGCGAACTTGCAAAACCCTGGTTTCTATCGACCTTTCCTTTAGACAAGTGTCAAGATCAGGGGCAGCGCATAGAGCAGCAGCCAGATCGTCACCGACACGACAACTACCATCAAGTAGACCTGTACCTGGCCATTCTGGCTGCTGCGCAGCACACTGCCGGCACGATCCGACATCCAGCCGAATGCGTTGATGGCGCCATCCACTACATATTGGTCAAACTTGGCAGACACCCACCCTAGCCACACGCCAATCCGCCCAATGGCGTTCACGATCGGGTCGATGACCCACACATCGTCCACCCAGTAGAGGAACTTGGCAACACCGCGCGAAAAGGCAATGAATGTATACTGGTAAAGCTCGTCGATCCAAAATTTACGGTGCATCGCCCACCAAATGGGGCCAAGCCAACGCCGCATCGGATCGATTTCACCTTCTGGCAACCCCTTCCGGTAGACGAGCCAGCCCAGTGCCAGCCCTCCCAGCGCTACAGCCAATGAGACCAGCAGCACGAACAGATTGAATTCTGGATGCGGGAACTCAAAGCTCAGGTACTTAATGTACGGCTCCAGTTGATGCTCGATCCAGTTTGGGAAAATTGAGCCCAAGCCAGGGAAACCGACTGGGATGCCGAACCAGCCCAGGCCGATAGCAAAAGGCGCCATCAGAATCAGCGGGACCGTCATGCTTTTGACGCTCTCTGGAGCATGCGCTGCGCCTTCGGAGCGGGGCTGCCCCAGGAAGGTCAGTGTAATCTGGCGCGCCGTATAGAAGGCTGTCAACAGGGCGGAAAGCGCCAGCACCCAGAAGATCACTGTATCCTTGGTATACCAGGTACTGGACAGAATCTCGTCTTTGGACCAGAAGCCGGCAGTAACGAACGGAAAGCCAGAGAGCGCCAGGCCGCCGATAACGAACGTCCACCCGGTGATCGGCATGCGTTTCAGCAGGCCCCCCATGTTGCGCATGTCCTGCGCATCATTCAGGTCGAGATCGCCATCTTTGCGATGCACAATGCTGGAAGCATGCCCATGTGCGTCGTGGCCATGCTCCTCATGTCCATGGTCACCAGTATGTGCATGGGCATGATGGAAACCGTGCTCGACACCATGGATCACGGAGCCCGAACCGAGGAAAAGCAAAGCCTTAAAAAAGGCATGGGTAATCAGGTGGAAAAAGCCAGCCACATAAGCACCGGTGCCAAGTGCTGCGACCATGTAACCGAGTTGAGCAATCGTCGAGTAGGCCAACACACGTTTGATGTCCCACTGGGCTACCGCAATGAGCGATGCAAAAAGGGCAGTAAAGGCGCCGATACCGGCTACAAACTGCATGCTGGCTGGCGCAACTTCACCCGCAACGAAGAAAAGCGGGAACATGCGCACGAGCAGGAAGACACCGGCGGAGACCATTGTCGCCGCATGAATCATTGCGCTGACCGGGGTAGGGCCTTCCATGGCGTCAGGCAACCAAACATGTAGGGGGAACTGGGCACTCTTGCCGATAGTCCCGAAAAAGACAAGCACCGCAATCACTGCAACAGCTGGCGTGGTGAAATTGAAGATCGGCACATACACCGTCATTTCAGCCAGATGCTCCAGGTTGGCCGGCGCCAAAATCTGCTTGAAGACCAGCGTATTGTCAACACTCCACATCCACAACAACATCATACCGGCAAACATGATGGCGTCGCCGATGCGTGTGGTAATAAACGCTTTGAACGCAGCCTTCTTGGCCGATCCTTTCTCGAACCAGAAGCCAATGAGCAGATAACTGCACAGCCCCATGAGTTCCCAGAAGACGAAAAAAGTCAGCAGCGAGTTAGAAACAACCAGACCCAACATCCCCGTTGCAAAAAGACTGATGTAGGCCATGAAACGGCTGTAGCGTGGGTCTTTGTTCTGCGAATAGGCCTGCGGGTAATCTTCCTGCCTCAAATGTCCTGGAAAGGTCATATATCCGCTGGCATAGACAAAGATCATGACCAGGAGGAAGGTGACCATGAAGATCATCAGCGCATTCGCCGGGTCAACCTGGTAGCCAATCAGAAGGCTGGCTGCTCCCGTTGGCATCGAGAACAATTCGCCGTACAGCGGGTGCTCGCCGAAATGCGGAGTCGTAAAGACCGCAAATGCGATAGGCCAACCCAAGACAAAACTCACCAGGACACTGCCGATGGCAGTCAGCGCACTGACCGTCTTGTTGCGATTCAAGAACAACAAGATCGCCACAAAAGCCAGGAAGGGCGGAATTGGCAAGAGCCAGGTGAGATTTAAAAATCCTTCCATTGCTCAACCTCGTTTTGGTTTACGCCCGGTCAGAAATAGGTGGGCGATAATTTCACTGCGTTACGGCGCCGTACGCCGGCTGCGAAAACTATTGATCAAGTTCCCTGTACCGTAACCAACCAGCGCACCGATGACGACAACGATCAGGAAGACCAGATCGTTTGGCACTCCCACAGCCCCACCGATTGCCACAAAAATCGCAGCACCGGCAAAGGCCATCAACAACAGAAATGTCTGTTCAGACTTGTACGCTTTGACCTCTTGATACAACCGCTCTGTGTCACGGAAATCCGGTTTGTACTTGAGGATCTCTTTGAGCGCATGCGCAGCTCCTGTATAATTGCCCTGGCTCATCTTTTCCAGGGCCAGATTATATAGAAACTCACACTGTTCTTCCAGGGTGCCTGATAATCTCTGTTTCGGCATGACACCCACCCCTCATGAATGCGTCGGCAGACCTGCAGAGGGCACCGGAACTCTTATCCCTTCAACAGATCCAAATCGTCGAGATTGACCGTACGGCGATTGCGATAGACTGAAATGATCAAGGCCAACCCAATGGCGACTTCGGCGGCAGCTACAGCAATCACAAACAATGCAAAAATCTGCCCCTCCAGATTCTCGGCCGGTGCGACCCCAAAACGCCAGAACGCAACCAAGTTGATATTGGCGGCATTGAGCATGAGTTCGATGCCCATCAGCACTGCAATGGCATTACGCCGTCCCAACGCGGCAAAGAGTCCGGCGCTGAATACGAAGGCTGACAGAATCAAGTACCAACTTAGAGGAACCATGACTACCCTCTTCTTTCTTCTCTACGCACGCCAGCGATCACTTGCGATCCTTGGCCAGCACGATGGCACCCGCTAGAGCCACAAGCAGCAACAGTGCCAGCAATTCAAACGGAACAACATATTCCGTAACGAAGGCCCGCCCCAATCCTGCAATGATGGCCTGTCCATCCACAATAGGCTCGGCAGCCTGTGGCCACGAAATACCGTTCATCAACGCCATCAAGACGATGAAGGTCAGTGCCGTGATGATCGCTGCTGTACCCGACTGGCGGTTGCGCGGCGAGGTAGCACCATACATCATGCCGCGCGTCAGCATGATCGCGAAGGTAATCAGCGTCGAGATTGCGCCTACATAGACCAGCACCTGGCTGACCCCAATGAACTCTGCTTCGGCAACAATATAGACACCGGCAGCACCAAAGAACGCTGCTACCAGCCCCAGCGCGCTATGAAACAGATTACGCGCCAGGACTACAGCGAGCGATCCGATGATCGTCAGGATCGCAATTCCGACAAAAGCAACCTGCTGGACCGTCGGCAGCGGCGGTAACGGAAATGGTAATTCAGGCATAAGTCGTTTCCCCTCAACGCAGCGTTGAAAGCACGTGGCAGGCGATCTCTGGAAGCTAGACATCCTGCGATGTAGCCCGCCCTCTGCCTTCGGTCTAGTCACCC
>CAIRNL010000765.1 GCA_903879975.1 uncultured Chloroflexota bacterium
ACTGCAAGCCCGACTTTGTGGCCGGGCGCCAGGTCGATGAACGGGGCGATCATCGCTGCTTCTCCATTGGCAGGGTTGCCACGGTGCCATCGCTGCGGTTGGCAATGAGCACCGCACCGGGGAAACCCTGAATGACCCCAGTGAACGCTTCCGCCTGCGCGTCCGTGGCGAATCCCAGCGTTTCCCACGCGCGATCTGCTGCCCAAAGCGCGCCAAAGCGGCCGCCGGGCGGATAGCGGTTCTCGGTAGGTGCGGGCAGATCGGTCGGCAGATCGCCCTGCACCGGCGCGTTGCGGCGCTCCCACGAATCGACACCGTAGCCGTAGACGACATAGAATTCAGCAACCTCATCAACACCTACCATGTAGCCGGCATCGAAGCGCAACACCTGAGCCGGCCCGCTCTGTGCCGGGCCGATTGGGCAGCCCAGTGCCGCCTGTTCGTCGGGCGGCAGCGCCAGGATGGTTGGACGAAACACCTCGTCAATTGCATCGAGGCAGGCGACAAGGGTCGGGTCGGCGGTCGGTGGGGGTGTCTCTGTAGGCGTCTCCGTGGGCAGCTCGGTTGCGGTCGGCACAGATGTGTCGGTCGGCGTAGCGGTAGGCGGCTCCAGCGTGGCAGTCGGCAGTAGGGTGGGCGTGTCCGCCGGCGATGCGGTGGGCGGCGCCGGCGCCGCAGTGGCCGATTCTGCCGGCAGCAGAACGATCGGACTCTCCAAAGGCGATGGTGTCCGTTCCACGGCAGCGACAGTCGGCAGCACACCGTTGAAGAGGCGCGGCGCCTGCATGCCAATGAGCACGCCCAGGAACATGACGATCAGGCCAGCCACAATCAGCAAGGCAATGCCAGTCCAGGTGAAAGCACCGGACGGCCGCGCCGGACGCAGCGTATCGGGAACAGGCATCAGCGCGGTACGCGTGGGCGGCGTGGGCAGTGAGGTCTGACTACCCACAGGTAATGCGCCCGGTCTCACCAACGGATTGGCTGGACGAGACGGCAGGACGCTGCCCGACGCGGGCACGAGCACAGTGGTCGAAGCGCTCTCCACAGGCACGGACGCGACCGGCAGCGCAGTCATCGTCAACGTGGCGGTCACCTCGCTGCCGCCTTCGTTGCGTGGCGGCGTACGACCGGCGGCCAGGGCCAGCGTATCGGCCATCTCGGCTGCGGTCTGGTAGCGATCTTCAGGACGCTTGGCCAGGCTACGCTGAAGCACCTCCACCATGAGCGGCGAAAGCTGGCGATAGGTCGCTTCGTCGATGGTCAACGGCTCGTAGACATGGGCGTGGAGAATCTGCGTCGTCGTGCCAGAAAAGGGCATACGCCCCGTAATACAGCGGTAGAGCACTGCACCCAGCGCGTAGATATCCGCGCGTCCGTCCACATCGCGACTGCCCGCACACTGCTCCGGCGCCATGTAGGCGGGCGTACCTACCGTGCGCCCCATATTGGTCAGTTCGGGTGCATCCAGCGCGCGCGCAATGCCGAAGTCGGTGAGCAGCGGCACCACCGGGTACTCCAGTTCCTCCAGTTGCACGCTGTTGGGTATGCCGGGGCTTGCCGGCCGCATGAGGATATTGCCCGGCTTGACATCGCGGTGCACAACCCCTTGCTCATGAGCAAAAGCCAGGGCGCGTGCGATCGGTTCGAGCAGATTAGCCGACTCTTCCGGGCGCAGGCGCCCGCGCTGGCGCAGCAGATCAGCCAGACTGTCACCCTCTACCAGTTCCATGGCAATGTAGGCGACCTCACCCTGGGGTGCAATGCCGATCTGCAGGATGCGTACGATGTGCGGGTGGCGCAATGCACCGGCGGTCATGGCCTCACGACGAAAACGGCTGTAGGCCTTCTCGTCGGCGCCCGGCAGCAGCAACTTGAGCGCCACCGTCTGCCCCTGCACCTGATCGTAGGCCCGGTAGACTGTCGCCACTCCACCGCTGCCCAACTGCTGGCCGATGAGATAGCGCCCAATCTGCTTGCCAGTCAGGTCCGCCAACCCAGCGCCGCCGAACTGACCGCTGTGTTCCGATTCGTCGAAGGCTAAGGGGGCCACTGGATTGCGTGCTCCAACCAGTTTGTCAACACACCGCGGACAGGAGCAATCTCGAGCTCAGCCCCCCCGTCCATCGGCACGACATACAGCCGCCACACACCGCTGCGATCACTGGCAAAGGCCACATATTTGCCGTCCGGGCTCACGGCAGGAAGGCCATCCTGTGCCAGGTCGTCCGTCAACTGGAACAGCGAACCATCGACCAGGGACAGACGGAAGATATCCCAGTTGCCGCTGCGTGTGCTCATAAAAATGATGTTGTTGCCATCGGGTGTCCACACCGGACGCAAGTCGTTGCCATTATCACTCATACGCAGCCGATTTGCACCGCTGCTCTCCATCAGGTAGAGACCAGGCTCCTGACCCGCTGGGTTGATGCCGTTATAGACCAGCCGGTTGCCAACGGGACTCCAGGCAGGATCCTTACCCAGCCCAAGATCCTGTTCTGCGCCAGTGGCAAGATTGCGGATGTAAATACGCGCTCGGCGATCGCCGGTACGTGTGCTGCTATACGCCAATTCGCTGTTGTCAGGCGACCAGCTCGGCGGTGCGTCGACAGCATCCTCCGGCGCGTCGCTGACACGACCCGTGCGTTCATCGGGGGTGAGGGCTGATGGACCATCGAAGAGCGCAATGCCAAGTTCTGCCGGCCGCGTGCTGCGAAAAGCAATTGTGCTGCCAGAACGTTGTACACCCGGCTGCGCTCCGTCGGCAATCAGCAAAAAAGAGGTCGCGTCCAGCATCGCCGGCACTCCGTAGACAGCGTAGCGATCTCCCTCCTGCGTGGAGTAGAGCAGACGGCCGCCTGCAGCGAAGAGGGATTCGGTCATCTCGGCAATGCGCCGGCTACGCATACACTCCGCCTGATACTGGGCCAACAGACCCGCCGCACCATTGTCGGGCAGCACGCCGATAGCGGCAGCCAGTTGGTCGGCGGCGGCGCAAAAGGCTTCGGCCTGCGCCAGTTGCTCGCCATAGTCGACCAGCTGGCGCCACAGGTCACGACGCGCCATGACATTGTTGGCCCCGTCCGGTGCCATCAAGTCAAGCAACGCCGTGCGGATTCGCTTGGCCGGCTCAGCATCCGGGCGCAGGGACAGCGCTTTGTCAAGCTGGGTGTTGGCCGCCGTGAAATCGCCGCGCGCCAGCGCCTTGGCTGTCAGCCCCATGTATACGTCGAAGAGAACGGCGCCGACTGTCTCCAACTGGTAGGTTTTGTCGATGCGCTGAACCAACGTGATGTAGTCGAGCGCAGTCTGCCAATCCTGGCCTGCATAGGCGTCCTGCGCCTGTTCCCAGTAGTCATCGATACGGCCGGCGGGGGTGGGGAGAGGGGCCGGTGCTTGCCCCACTGCGCGCTCCGTTGCCGTTGCTGGAACCGTGATAGCATCGGCGGGCATCCTGTCGAGCACGTTCGTCGCCATTGCCGGCACGGCGGAGGCAACCGGTGTCATCTGTTGGGGCAGGGCAGAGGTTGCGTCGAGAAACGGAACATTCGGCTGTGTCGTGGCTGTGCTGCCGACGACAACCACTGCTTCCGGCGTGCGGATCTCCTGGCCACCCAAGAGATCGCCCGGCAGCATCGTCAATGCTGCCCAGCCTGCTCCACCGACGACGAGCACTGCCAGCGTCGTCGCCAGCAGGAGACCTACCCAGCGCTGCGGTCTCTGGATCGCAGGCAGAGCCAGCGGCGTCACTGTGTGCGGCGCCGGCACGGCAGGTTCGAAGATTGCGACAGCCTCCGGCGTAGCCGTGCGCGGCAACGCCCCGGCGACCAGCACCCGCATCGGTGCAACGCTGCGCACAGCCTGCAATGCCGGCATCGTAGATGTATCGTCGGATGGCAGATGGTCCGCTTCAGCGAGCGGTAACGCCAACAGCGCATCGAACGCCAGGGCCATCTCGGTACCCGACGCGTAGCGACCCGACGGGTCCTTATTGAGCGAGCGGCGCAGCACCTCGACAGCAGGCGGCGGCAGTGCGGCCAACACTGCTTCCGGGATCATGAGCGGGTCATAGACATGGGCATGGAGAATCTGCGTTGTCGAGCCGGTGAAGGGTGGACGTCCAACCACGCAGCGATAAAACACTGCGCCCAACGAGTAGATATCGGAACGACCGTCAAGTTCATGGCTGTCGGCGCACTGCTCAGGCGACATATAGGTCGGCGTGCCGATAGTACGACCGACGCCGGTCAGTTCGGGTGCATCCAACGCGCGGGCAATGCCGAAATCGCTGAGCAGGGGGATGACCCACCCCCCCAGCGCGTCGACACTGACTGCGCCGGGTGCGCCGGGTGCCGCCTTCTGCAAAAGCACGTTGCTTGGCTTGACATCGCGATGGACGATACCCTGCTGATGGGCGTAGGCCAGCGCCCGGGCTACCGGGCCAAGAATGGCAGCTGCGTCGCGTAGGGTCAGGCGCTCGTATTCCTCGATCACCTCGTTGAGGCCGGGGCCGTCCACCAGTTCCATCACCAGGTAGGTGATGGCGCTGTAGGCCTCCTGCCCCTCGGCAAGGATGGATACGATATTGGAATGCTTCAACGAGCTGTGCGTGCGCGCTTCCTGGCGGAAGCGTTCGCGCATGACGACGTCGGCGTCAGGCAAGAGCACCTTCACCGCAGCACCGGCGCCGGTTTCCACGTTCTCGGCGCGATAGACAGCGGCCATCACACCGCCGCCCAGACGATCCAGCAGCCGGTACCGGTCCACCTGGTACCCTGTCAACAGGCCACGGGCTGGCTCAGCAGGCGAGGCATTGCTGGTCGGCGTGGACAGTGCTTCGGGCTGGGCATCGGGTTCGAGC
>CAIRNL010000766.1 GCA_903879975.1 uncultured Chloroflexota bacterium
CTGACCAGCCAGCTCACCTTTGACAAGGGCATCATGGATAGGCTGACTGCGGCCAACATCCAGCACATCCAGGTCACCACAGCGCCCGATGGGCTGATCATCCTGATCAACGGCGAGCCGATCCCCTCCGTACGCTGGGATGCCGACAAGCTGGCCAATCTGGCCGATCTCGTCGAGAGGCTGGGAGCCGATGCGCCGGCTGCGCTGAAGAGCGTACTGCCCGTCATCACCGACCTGGGCGCCGGCATTGCGCTGCGCTTCCCAGTTACGCAGGGTGCCGAGATAATTGCCATGCAGGTGGCGGGCGCTGAATCGGCAGCAGCTGCGTCACAGGCGGCACAGCAGGCGTTCATGGCCGAGGTTGGCACAGCGCCCATCATCCGTATCCCGGTCCTCTACGATGTGGACGGCGGCTACACTGTGCAGGGGATCAGCGATGCCGAGTGGCAGGCACTGACCGGGGCGCCCTTTGGCTCGCTGCGCCTACAGCCCGACCAGATCGCCGGTGCGGTGGCGGCCGGCATCACCAGCGCCACCGTGCGCGCCGACGCCGAGGGCATTCACCTTGCGCTCAGCGGCAGGGAACTGCCCGTGCTGGGCTGGGCTGAGGGTGAACTGAGCCATGCGCTCCAGCTGGCGGCCAGCGCCGGCCTGCTGGAGCAGTCGGGCATTGCCGGAGACGCGATCGGGCCAGTAATCGATGCGTTGCTGCCAGTGATCCAGTCGAGCAACGTCGAGATCCACGTCACATTTCCGAGCGAGTGAGCCGGCAGAGCCGGTCAATCGTCGCCGGTCGCCTGTCCTAGCGTGATGGGATATTCGAAAGCAGGATTTGCGGGCATCGCCGCTGCCGAGCGGACGGGATTGTCCAATCCTGCTTTCCATCGACCTTTCCTTGTGGAGGGAACCGCTGACCTTCGCTCATGGACAAGCGATCGGCGAGTGTTTTAGGCTCTTCGCTGCGCGGCTCGCCCCAAACTGCGCACCGTTGCCACCAGCGCAGGCGTCTGCGACGTCCGCAGCCCTGCACCCGCCAGCACAATCTCCACGTGTACTTCTGCGCGCTCGCCTGTGACCGTCACTGCCTGTAACAAGGGGCCAAAGCGAGCCTGCAGGTCAGCGAAGACATATTCCAACGCGGCCGTGTCCACCCCGCGCACGGCGTACTCGCCGGCGATCAGGGCGGAGCGGCGCTGCACCCAGAGCGATGCTCGCGCCCGCTGGGCCGATGCCAGGCCTGGAATGCGGCCTGTTGCCCAGACCAGCTCAGCGGCTGGGCGCTCGGGCAGCAGGCCGCGGATCATCAGCCGGTCGTGGCGCCTGCTCACGGCGTGCAGCAGCAAGCCGATGGGATCGACCGTTGCGCTGCTGCGGCAGTCGACCTCCAGGCGCACGAAGGGATCGGGCGGCGGAACGAAGGCAGCGAGAAAGCCAGCGCCTGCCGGCGTGCGCGCGTACACCAGCTGACTACGCGTGCTATCGGCAAAGCCTTGCGCCAGCGTGTTGTTGCGCCGTGCGGTCTGCACACGTGCGGCCACCCAGGCGAGGAGCAGCAAGGCCAGGGTAGCGGCCAGCGCGATGAGCAGGGAGGGATCGTTCAACAGATTCAGCATGAATTCTCCGCTTGCACAAAGCCGGCGGCGCCGGATAGACTGGCAACAATAGATTCTTGGGGAGTATCGCGCATGGCGACAGCATTCAAAAACAACGTGACCCGCTGGCTCGACAGCCAAAAGGTTTCCTACACGGCCTACACCTACGACTATGACGCAGGCGTGCACTCGGCGGTCGAGGTTGCCGCGGCGATTGGCCTGCCGCCGGAGCAGGTTTTCAAGACGCTCGTGGCATTGGCCGACGAAGTGCGGCGCAAGCCGATGCTCGTCCTCGTACCTGGTGCGGAGACGCTTGACCTGCGCATCTTTGCCAAGGCCGCCAACGCCAAGAAGGTCAAGATGGCAACGCACGAGCAGGCCGAGGCTTTGACGGGCCTGCAGACGGGCGGCATCAGTGCGTTGGCGCTGGTCAACAAGGGCTTTGACGTCTATCTTGACGACCGCGCCCTGGGCTTTGCGCAGATTGCGGTGAGCGCCGGGCAACGCGGCGCCAACATTCTGCTAGCGGTCCAGGATCTGGCGAAGCTGGTGCATGCGCGCACCGTCCATCTGCGAGCATAACATAGATGTGCCGGCTCGATTGCGGCCCAAGCGTACCATGGGGGCAGCATTGTTCCAACAAAATGGGAACAGGCACAGAATCATCTCTCGATTGAATGAGCGCAGGGAGCTGTGCGCCGGCTGCCGTTGTGCCCGTATCTCCGATTTGACCTGCCATTCAAGAAGGGGAAATATCCATGTCAGCCACCCTGGTAGACGAACAATCCGGCCTGAATTTTGACCTAACCGAAGACCAAGTCATGTTGCAGAACCTGGCGCGCGACTTTGCCCGCAAAGAGATCATCCGCTCTGGGGCTGCCGAACACTACGATGTGTCGGGCGAATGGCCGTGGGATTTATGGAAAAAGGCTCTGCGCGTCGGCCTGGTCAACCTCAACATTCCTGAGGAGTATGGGGGTATCGGTGCCAGCGTGTTGGAAGAGTGTATCGTCGGGGAGGAGTTAGCCTACGGCTGTTCGGGCATCCAGACTGCGCTGATGCTCAACCAGCTTGCCGTGCTGCCCCTGCTCATTGCGGCCAACGACGACCAGAAGCGGCGCTACTTTCCCCAACTGACCGAAGCGGGCAAGATCATGGCCTACTGCATGACCGAACCCGACGCCGGCTCCGACGTAGCCGGGATCAAGAGTACGGCGACACGCAAGGGCGACCGCTATCTACTCAACGGCACCAAGACATGGATCACCGACGGGCCTGTAGCCAGCTACTTCACGGTCTTTGCCAAGACCGACCCCACGGGGCGGCACAAGGGCATAAGTTGCTTCATCGTCGAGCGCGACTGGAAAGGCGTCAGCACCAGCAAGCCTCTGGAGAAGCTGGGTCAGCATGCAGCACAGGCCTGCCAGGTCTTCTTCGAGGATGTGGAAGTACCGGCCGAGAACCTGCTGGGAGGGGAGGGTGAGGGCTTCCTGATCGGCATGAAGGTCTTCGACAAGAGCCGTCCGCCGGTCGCTGCGGCTGCCAGCGGTGTTGCACGCCGTGCGCTGGACGAGGCAGTGCGGTATGCCAACGAGCGCCACGCCTTTGGCCAGGCCATCCACGCCTTCCAGGGCGTGGGCTTCATGCTCTCGGACATGAAGATTCGCGTCGACGCCGCGCGGCTGCTCACGTGGAAATCGGCCTGGCTGGTCGACCACGGCAAACGCAACACCTCAGAAGCGGCCGTGGCCAAGGCCTACGCCGCCGACGCTGCGGTGCTCAACGCCGTGGATGCCGTGCAGGTATTTGGCGGCAACGGCTACAGCCGGGAATACCCAGTGGAGAAGCTCCTGCGCGACAGCAAGATCTATCAAATCTACGAAGGCACGACGCAGATCCAGAAGGGTATCATCCTGCGAGAGCTCTCCAAGAGCTAGGTGAAACTTCTCACGGTTTTCGGGCTTTGAGGTAGAAGAGTTTCTGATCGAACAGGATCTTGTCGCCACGCCGCCGTGCGTTGAGGCCGGCGGCATCCGTCTCCAACCCTGCCTCGATCATATCGCGTACCACGGTACGTGCGCCGATATCTGCCTGCATATCATCGAGCCATTCTTCCAATTCGCGCTCGAAGCTGGCCGTCTGTTCTGCCTCGACCACCAGGCCGGCGCCGGCCACCAGCCTGCGATACTGCTCGGCACTGAAGGCAGCCACGTGGCTGGGATTGCGTTTCACCTCGATGGCATTCTGCGTAGCACGCTTGACCGGATCGTCGGCGCTGAGCAGATCGGCGATGACGAGAATGCCGTTGTGGCGCAGCAGGCGCGCCGCTTCGCTGAGAATGGCCTGCGGCCTGTGGCTGTGATGCAGCAGCAAGCGGCAGAGAACGGCGTCGAAGCGTTCGTCGCGAAAGGGCAACACATAGGCCGGCGCCAGCCGAAAGCTCACGCGCGCTGCGGACGGCTTGCGCTCGAGCAGGCGTAGCCACTCAGCCGATTCGAGCATAGTTGGGCTGATATCGATACCGACCACTTCGCTGGCGCCTTCTTCAGCCAACAAGAGCGCCAGTTGTCCGCTCCCTGTGCCGGCATCCAGCACGACCGTGTCCTTGGGCAGCTGTGCAAACTTGAGGAAGTGCTGCAGGCGTTGTATATGCCTGGCATCGAGGAGTTCCTCAGGGCTGTGGGAAATGCGTCCATAGGCCTGGACAACCCGCGTCAGTTCTGGCGCGATCTCGGCATGGCCGGCGCCTTCGCCGGCCACACTGCGCTGGCGTTGCTGCGCCATCGCCCCAACCGGCAAATGTTCGCGGCGATTGGCATAGGCGAGCAGCCATGCGCCATCCTGCCGGCGCAGCTCCGTAATGGCCGTATGGCTCACTGCCACGGAGAGGGCGTGGCTGCCAAAGAAGTGGCGCAGGGCCGTTGCCACGGCATTGCCGCTCAGGACGATCGCAATCGTCTTCCCCCAGTTGTCCTGAACAATGGCATTCAGAGGCTCGATGAGGCTCTGCAGATAAATGCCGTAGGGCGAAGCCGGATCGACCGGCGGATAGGCGGCCGAATGGGCAATGGAGCGATCCTCGCGATCCCATGCATTGGGCAGGGCCAGGTCGGGCGGGAGACGGCCTGGGATACGGCTGTCGACCGTGACGGGCAGGTTGAGTGCCTGCCCCAGGCGCTGTGCCGTGAGGCGGCTCTGCAGGAGCGGCGCCGTGAAGAGCGCGTCAATCGTCTCGTGTGTGGCCAGCCACTGGGCGAGCTGGCTCGTCTGCTCCCAGCCATGGGCAGTCAGGCCGCTGTCTGCGGTCGGTTCCACGCGTCGGGCCAGCGCGGAGTAACGGTTCTGCATGCCCTCGGCATGGCAGATCAGCAACAGGCGCACATCAGGCGGTGATGGCGACAGATGATCGGTTGACAACAGGAGCGGCGCAGACGATGGCGTTGTGGACACAGACTCTCACTTGACCTGGCTGGCGCCCAAAGCAGCGCCAATCACAGCTCGAGGCGACGACAGCGCTCGGAGATGCAATGCGTCGCTCTGCCGAGAGCTCCCTTCTCAGGGCAGCTCTGCGATTCGCCTTATTCGGCTTGCGCGCGTGCCTGAATCTGCGCCAGGGTCGCCTGGCGTAGGGCAGCACGCTTCTTCTGCATTTCTTCCGTGGCGTCCTTGAACGCGCGTACCTCAGCGGGATAGTGGTCGACGTGCTTATTGTTGCCCGGCGGGGCGATGTAGCGCAGGCGTTCGATCACTTCGCCGTTTAGCAGATGGCGGTCGACGATCTCTTCGACATCGTCGACTTGCACATTCCCGTACCAGGTGGCCTCCGGATAGACGACCAGCATCGGACCGTGGCCACACTGGTTCAAACAGCCGGCCTTATTGATGCGGATTTTCTCGTTCAGCCCATGTGCGCCGACCAGTCGTTTCAACCGGTCGAAGATGGCTGTGGGATCGCCATCAAACTCACAATAGGGACCCTGAGTGCATATGAACACATGCTTTTCAAATTGAGCCATAGATGGATCATACCAAATGGTGAAAGGGTCGCAAAACCCATCGGGGCAGGACAACAAGATTGACAGCAGACTGACTCACGCAGATCACATGCCCTCGATAGCGCAGCGAAGACGCCGGGTACGATATTGCCCTCTTTGGGCCATTCTGACGTGCGCCAGAGGGGACGGCCGACACAAACACCCACCTTTTCCGACACAAACCCCCACCTTTTCCGACACAAAGACCCGACCGAGATCCCCGACTGGTCGACGAACAACTGACCAGTTTTCCATATATACTTGCGTGGCGAGGAGCACATCGAGCATGACATGGCAGCAACATCCTGCGCGCATCATGCAATTGTGCGTGGATGCCTGTTGGCGCCGATGAGCGTAACGGCAATCGACAGCCCAGCGATGGTGCACCTTGGCGCCGACAGATACGGTCAGGACAGTGAAAGAAAGCAAGACCCTACCAACAGTACCGTGAGAAGGGCGCGCTCTTTGTCTGGTGGTGCAGACGCCGGGCCGAAGTGGCGACTTCAGGATTACTTTCCGGTTCACCTTCATATCTTCCAGGAGATCACGATGGCAAATATCATTTTACCAGCGACTTATGTCACAGTGCGGGATGAGGGCCTGATCAGCGTCGGTGGCGTGAGCACCGGCAATGTCGGCGTCGTCGGCAC
>CAIRNL010000767.1 GCA_903879975.1 uncultured Chloroflexota bacterium
GAAAATCGGGATCAGCGCATCGTTTTCCTCTATGGGGTAATTGCGGCTGACCACGACGCCTACGACTGGACAAGCGTGCGCCGCGCCGCCCGTCTGCGGGTCGATACGTGGCGCGCGGCGTGAAGCCCTGCCCGGCGCATCTCCGACAGTGATATCCCTGTGGTATACTTTGGATACGCCTTGCGCTGCTCGATTAAAGCGCTTGACAGGTTCACAATGCGCTACGTGGCGTACAGCCCGCCAGGGACAATTCAAGTTTGTGTAGGCAACCACCTGTGACTCCGTCAGCCTGATATGGACTGGGAGGTGTAGCATGGCCGTTCAGTTGAGATTGAATGTGGATCAGATTTCAGCCGCCATCATGTTGTTGATCAAGACAGAGGAGCGAGAGATTCAGCAGCGCTTGTCTGCGCTCATTGGCATGGATCAGGATGCGTTGAAGATCTGGGATGGTCGCATCTGGCAGAGACCAGCTTTGCCTTCTGGGCCGACGCCGAAGGAGATATCTACAATGACCTCATCCCACCAGACGGTGCTCAACCAAAGGCGTAAGCAATGACGCTGCAACGCGGTGACGTGGTGTTGGTGCCATTCCCTTTCACTCGATGCAAAGGCACGGCGTCGCCGAGGTGCGCAGCTGGATCGACTGCAGCGCCGCACCGGGAAGAGATGGAATGATAGGCGCTCGGCGACGCCATCAATCATCAGCAGGCAAACTCATGACCATGAAGGTAGAAATGCAGACGCTCCTACATGCGGATGAACTGGGGGTTCGGCTCGAGATCGTGCGCGGCCTGCCTTTGTGGGAAGCCCAGCCCGTGGTGCGTCACCAGCGCGCGATTGACCGCATACGCAGCACGATCCGGCCGACGCCACCGACGGGTGAACACGGTAATGGCTGTGGCTGTGTGCATCTGGCTGATGTCTACGTGCGCTTTGCTGATGGTTCACTGAAGCGCCCAGACATCTCCCTGTTTTGTCGGGAGCCGGATGAAGAAGAAGACGCCGTGCAGTTGGTGCCCGAAGCAGTCATCGAAGTGGTCAGCCGTGGGTTCGAGGCCAAAGATCTGGAAATCGGCCCACCGTTTTACCTGGCTCAGGGCGTCAAGGATGTCGTTGTTTTCGATCCCGCCACGTTGCTGGTGTTGCACCTGCAGCGGACCGAGGCCAGGCGCTACACCTCTCCGGTGGACTTGATCCTGTTATGTGGGTGCACGTGTCGGGTGTAGCCACTGCGACGGAGATAGCGTGGCCCGGCTGCGCCGCCTTCTACAGCGCACCGTTGCCTGGTGCTTGACAGCCGGCATGAGTCGCGGCAAAACTACCCGGCATGGCCGAAATCATCAACCCACACGACAAATTCTTCAAAGAGATGTTGACGCAGCCCGAAGCGGCGCGCACGTTTCTACGTGACTTTCTGCCGCCAGCCGTGGCAGAGCAGCTCGACCTCAGCCACCTGCAATTGGTGAAGGACTCCTTCGTCGATGAGACGCTGCAAGAGCACTTCTCCGATCTGGTCTATGAGGTGGCACTGCGCCATGACGGCAGCGCCTTTGTCTGTGTGCTGTTCGAACACAAAAGCGATGTGGACAGCATGACGCCGCTACAGGTGCTGCGCTACAGGATGCACGGCTGGGAGTACAGTCTACGCCACCGCAACCGGTTGTGGCCAGTGATACCGGTGGTACTTTACCACGGCGCCGCACCCTGGACGGTGGCAACGAACTTTCAGGCGTTGTTTGAGTTGACGGAGCCGCTCGGCGCCTATGTGCCGGAATTCCAGTATGTTCTTACCGATCTGTCGGCCTATAGCGATGAAGAGATCAAGCGCACGGCCGAGCTGGGTGTCAGTCTGCTCCTGC
>CAIRNL010000768.1 GCA_903879975.1 uncultured Chloroflexota bacterium
CCGACAGGCCGATCTCCCAGAAGCGCTGTGGCTGCATCTTCGCCGTGACGACGATCTCAGAAGGCTCGTCTCGGTCACAGAGTTCTCGATAGAGAGAAGCCGACATCTCAATCATCTTGGCATCTTGCTGATCGGCAATCAGCCTTTTCGCCCAATCTGAGAGTCCCTTGAAATCGTCCGTGAGGATGCGCGTAAACTCGACGCCGGCACGCTGCGCCTGTTTGATCGATTCGATCCCCTCGACAAAGATCTCGCCCAGTTTGTTTCTCTTCGCTCGGTTCTGTTTGAGGGATGTGATGACTTGATACTCTGCGTTTGCTGTGCTGATCAGTAGCTTTTTCATGGTTGCATTATGGACTGGCAGAAAAATTACGCGCATGCAGCCCCGTGCACGCCAGGCTGCTCCACCGCAGCGTAATCCTGGCCAGCGTACTCGATCTGCCGCGCACATGCAAGTGCGCCGGTAGTGTGCTCGTACGAGTGGATCGCTTCGTTGTACAATGCTTGACAGCATTTCTCTGTTTATTTCACCTGGAGAAAACAAATCGCCATGACACAAAACAGCAGCGACGCCAGGCTACTTCATCAGATTCACCTCAAGAACCTGCTCTCCTATGGGCCCGAAAGCAAGCCGTTGACGTTGGGCGCGCTCAACTTGCTCATCGGGCCGAACGGCTCCGGTAAGTCCAATCTGCTGGAAGCCATTGCGCTGCTGCGTGCCGCGCCAGGCGATATGCGTGCGGTCGTGCGCAGGGGGGGCGGTGTCTCCGAATGGATCTGGAAGGGAAACAAGCAGGCGGTTGCCACGATCGATGCTGTCGTGCGCAATAGTCGGCCCGGAACACAGCCACTGCGTCATCTGGTCGAGTTTAGCGCACGCCAGCAGAGTTACTATCTCGATGACGAAACGATCGAGAATGAACAGCCCGATTCGGGCCATACACAGCCCTATTTCTACTATCGATACCAGCAGGGTAAGCCGGTGATTTTGAGTAGTAAGAAAGAACGCCGTCTGACTCGGGAGTCAGTGGCGTCTGATGTCTCCATCCTGGCGCAGCGCCGTGATCCCGATAACTACCCCGAAATCACCTATCTTGCTGATGTTTACGAGCAGATTCGCCTCTATCGCGAGTGGTCATTTGGCCGCAACACTGTCTTTCGTGAGCCGCAACTGACCGACATGCGCAGCGACCGCCTGGAGGAAGATTTCTCAAATCTAGGCCTCTTCCTCAATCGCCTGCGCCGCAACCCCAAGGCGAAGCGAGCAATTCTGAACGCATTGGGCGACTTATATGAGGGGCTGTCCGATTTTGACGTGAGTGTCGAAGGAGGCACAGTGCAGGTCGTCTTCACGGAAGGTGACTTCATTATCCCGGCGACGCGTCTCTCCGATGGCACATTGCGCTATCTTTGCCTAATCGCCATTCTGTGCGACCCGGAGCCACCGCCGCTGATCGGTATCGAGGAGCCGGAACTTGGGCTACATCCCGATATCTTGCCAAAGCTAGCCGACCTGCTGCTGGCTGCGTCCGAACGTACACAGTTGATTGTGACGACACATTCAGACATTCTGGTCGACGCGCTGACCGAACACCCCGAAACTATCGTCGTCTGTGAAAAACATCGGGGACACACCGTCACCCGCCGACTAAATGGCGAAGAATTGGCGCCGTGGTTGCAAGATTATCGCTTGGGCGATCTTTGGACACGTGGACAACTGGGGGGAACCCGCTGGTGAGCGCCACTATTTACCTCGAAGGCGGCGGTGTTAGCAAGGATCTCCACATGCGCTGCCGTGAAGGTTTTCGTAAACGATTGGAGAAGACGCTGCCGGACAGCAATATGCCGAGACTCGTAGCCTGTGGCGGCCGGAGCGATGCACTGAAGTGCTTTCAGAATGCTCTGAAGAACGCCCGCCACGACGACTTCGTCGGCCTTTTGCTGGACAGTGAAGAACCGCTGACAGTGACCGACGCTGCCTGGTCACATTTACAACATTTTGACAAACCCCTATACCAAAGGTAAGCGTTCCTTCGCACTAATCGCTGAACTCAATCCAGTCGTGTTGGCAACCTACCTGCCCAGCTTTGCCAGAATGAAAGCGATTCTAGCAGACGAGCTATGAGCAGGAATGATACCCGTGATTGGTGCGCAGCCGATGACTGGTTCGTTGGCGGGCTGTGCCCTGGCCACATTCTGCGAGTCATCGCAGCCGCAATGTCTTGATCTCAAAGGGGCGGAAATCAACCGCCAGTGCCCCGTTCACAATGTCGAGCGCGCGCTCGCTGCGCTCCAGAAGGTCAGTTTCCTCCGCTGCATTCACGGCAATGCCCGCCGTTACCCGCGCCGCCACCGCCGACCCCGTCGTCTCGTACCCGCGTACGAGAAGCTCATCGCTCTCCTCTACCAGCTTGACTGTCTCGATCACGATCTCAGGGCGATCGACGGCTAGCCACGCTGCCGCCGGTGGCAACGGACCCGCATGCGCTGCAGCGCTGACCACCCGCAGCGGAATGTTGAATTCATAGGCTGCCCGGACGACGCCGGCGTCCACTCCATCACTGGCATGCGGATAGAGTGCATAACAGAATGTATGGTCGCTCTGATCGGTGTAGGCCGGGTGCGGCGCGCCGGGGGCAACGGCATGATCCTCAACCAGGCGCGGGCCAGGATAGGGTACGCTGCGCAGTAGGTTCAGGTCGATCGTGTGTCCCTTGATCTTGTGGCCGTACTTGCTGTCGTTGAGTAGCGCCACACCATAATCGCGCTGCGACAGGTCTACCCACTTGTGCGCAGGCGTCTCGGCGCGTGCCATGTCCCACGTCGTGTTGCGGTGGGTGCTGCGGCCGATATGGCCGAACTGAATCTCGTAGCGCGCTTCCTCGGCGTGTACTGCAACCGGGAACTCGACACGCAACATCGCGCTGCGCTCTCGCCAGTGTAGCCGCGTCGTAAATTCAATGAGCGGGCTGCCTGCCGTCAGCCTGATCTCCTGCACCAACGTGGTGTGGCCGATGTGATAGGTCTGTTCGAGCAGCCCACAGGGGCCATCGACCCACGCGCGCGCCGACGCCAAAGTGAGATAGCGCGGCGCTGCCTCGGCGTAGTCCATAGGGAAATCCCACGCATCGCCCGGATCGTGGTAGAGCACCAGCCGATTGGCCAGCTCGCCGACCGGCACGCTCTCACGTTGGTTCAGTTTGTCGAAGATCGATGTGATTGCACCCGACCCATCGAATCGAACACGTAGACGGTCATTTTCCAGTTGATCGGTCGTGGCAGTCGGCTGCAGGAACAGATCCGCGGGCATGGCTCCATCCAGTACACAATAGCCCATCGATGGTACCTTGACTTTGTGCCACATGCCGTCGATTTTCAGCCACTGTTCGCGTTCCCAACTGAGTGAGTTGAAGAGAATGACCGGCTGGAGCGCGGCCCCGGTGTCGATCTGTGTCACTAGCGACTGCTGAGCCATGCTGAGCAGTTTCTCGGTTTCAGCCAGCAGCATCGCATAACGCGGCAGGCACTCGTCGTAGACACGCTTGATGGACGAACCAGGCAAAATATCGTGGAACTGGTAGAGCAGCACCTCACGCCAGGTGGCGTCCAGCGCCGCGCGCGGGTAGTCCGCGCCCGTCAGCATAGAGGCCATCGCTGCCATCCATTCCGTCTCACGTAGCGCCTGTTCCATGCGCCGGTTGTACCACTTGTTGGCCGCGTGGGTCGTGAAGGTGCCCTGGTGACGCTCCAGGTAGAGTTCGCCTTGCCAGGTGGCGAAGCGATGTGCTTCCTGCGCCCACTGCGCGAAAAAGGCGGAGGTCCACTCCTGACCAACGGGGGGCAGCCCAGCAAAGTTGCGCAGTCTCGCCAGTCGCTCCAGGTGCTCCTCGCCTGGCCCACCACCGCCGTCGCCGATGCCGTAGGCCATGAGCGCGTGCCCAGAGACGCCCTTGTCCCGGTAATTGCGCTCGATCATGGCCAGCGAACGCGGCGCAGCTGGCCCATTGTAGGTCTCCTCGGGCAGCATGTGCACCAACACCTCCGAACCGTCGATGCCTTGCCAGCGGAAAGACTGATGCGGGAAGGGATTGATCAGGCTCCAACTCAGCTTTTGTGTGGAGAAATAGCGAATACCCGCGCGTGCCATGATCTGCGGCAGCGCGCCCGTGTAGCCAAAGGTGTCCGGCAACCAGACATAATCTACGTCAACGTTGAACTCCTTCTGGAAGAAACGCCGTCCGTAAAGAATCTGGCGGATGAGCGACTCGCCGCTCGTGACATTGGTGTCCGGCTCGACCCACAGCGCGCCTTGTGGCTCGATGCGCCCCTCTGCCACGCGCTCCTTGATGCGCGTATAGAGTCCTGGATACCCCTCTTTCATCCACT
Organism: uncultured Chloroflexota bacterium; assembly: GCA_903879975.1. GTDB lineage: Bacteria > Chloroflexota > Anaerolineae > Caldilineales > Caldilineaceae > Caldilinea. The sequence goes on from CAIRNL010000768.1 coordinate 4,387, forward strand.
GGAAGAGTTGCGCCTGGCTGGCGGCAAAGATGTAGTCGGGGTAGCGTTCCATGTTGGCAAGCACAGTGGCAAAGGTGCGGGCTCCCTTGCGCTTTGTCTCTCGCAGCGGCCACAACCACGCCAGATCGATGTGCGCATGGCCCAGCGCACTGATAGCCAACGAGACGTCGCCGTTCCGCTTTCCCAACTCACCCTGCAATCGCACTCGCGCCGCCGCCACCGCTTCGGCGTTCAAACCGCTCCAGAAGAGGTGCATGGCATCGTGCAGGGCATACTGAACCTGTGCCCGCCGTGCACTCGTTTCGGGCAGAACACGAATTGCCTCCAGTAGCACCTCGAAGTCGTAGTAGAGCGCCTTGACGTCAGGCCGGCAGACGGCGATCCATGCATCCTTGATCACCCCGTTCTCCTGCACAAGGCCGAATAGGTCGTTGCAGCCGGCATCTGCCCAGACTTCGACGCTCATGCCGCCTTGCGCACAATCGGTGATCGGCAGGACGCGCTTGCCGGGCAGGCCGAGGCGTTTGTCGAACTCAGAGGCAACGTTGGTCAGCCCGCGCACCGGCTCGCCCTGCTCGTCGACGACACACAGCTCGCCGTTGACGTCGAGCAACAGCACAACTTCCTGGCCAGCAGCCGCAGCAGGGATTTCACCGCTGAAGCGGAACCAGGCGGCGTCGAACAACTCGCCCCATCGATCGCCGACCTGGAGGTGCAGTGGTTCGCCTGTGGTGCGTCGCGCAAAAGACACAGGTTCCTGGGTGCGCCACGCCGCAATGGTCAGCGGTGCAACGATCGTGTAGACGCCGTCGCCCAGGCGCTGCAGCGCAACGTCCAGATGTTTGTCGGTATAGGCAACAAAATCAGGCATGAGGTCTCATCCTTGGGTTGGGCAACGGGATGCTAAAGGAATGGTCGATAAACACCAGGGTCTTGCAAGTTCGCCCTCTCGACAGCGGTGTCCGAAAATCTTGGTTTCTAAATCCCATTGTGTTAGAAGCAAGTCAGTCAGCGTTCTAGCATATCACAGCGGACGATTTCCCAGCGCCCGCCCTGCTCGATAAGACGGAAGGTCGCAACCTCAAAC
>CAIRNL010000769.1 GCA_903879975.1 uncultured Chloroflexota bacterium
CCGGTTCCGCCTGGCCAGGCCATCAACGGCATTTACTGGGAAGAGCTATACGCGACGAGCCTGCCCGGCCATCCCCTGCTTGTTGCGACCGGCCACTTCGATGGAGTGTCCGCGGCAGTGGAGATTGTGGTGGCCTATGTGGACCCCAACAATACGACCAGCAGCTTCGTACAGATCTATTCCCAGCCGCAGGAGCCATTCGATGGACGCACCTGGCGGCTGCTGAGCAACGTCGCTGCGGCAGAGCAGTGGTCGGACATTGCGGCCGGCAATCTGGATGGCGCCGGGGTGGACGAGCTGGCCTTGGTCAACGAGGAGCGTGGGGCGTTGAGCGTCTATCGCTTGGAGGCGAACCATATTCTCCATCCATTTTTCGCTTTGGAGAGTGAAACGAAGCCTTGGAGCGACGTAGCCATTGGGAATGTGGATCAGGGGCTTGCCCTACCCGAACTGGTTGCTGTGCGCAATGCTCCCCTGCCGCTGCCTGCGCTCGTAGTGCAGCGCTATGTGAGTCCAGATACGTTCGAGGATGTCGGTACGCGCAACCTGATGCCCGCGCCGCGCGTCGTCTTCCTGGCTGATGTCAACGGCAGCGGCGACGAAGAGATATTTGCGTTGCGCAATGTACCGTCCAACGCTACTCAGCCACGGCTCTTTGTCACGAACCTAGGGGGCGATGCGTCGTTTGTCTTCGAAGCGCCACTGGATACAGACAACGGGTACCGCTACGGCGCTGCCGGTGACATCGACGGTGACGGCAAGGACGAGCTGGCGCTGGTGCGCGACAGAGGCCTGATGATTTTTGATGCGCCTGAGGCCAACACGGCTTTCCGAACGCAAAGCATGGCAACCAACGCCCGCACCATTGCACTGGGAAATCTCGATGCTTTGGGCAAGGATTGGCTTGCCGCCAGCCGCATGCGGTTTGACCTGAGCCTTGCGGCAGGCAAAAAGATCGGTGCACAATTGCAGCTGACCAATCTGACCCGGCCGAGCAACCCGATTGGCTTTGATGTCCGGCTGTTGCCGAACGTCTCATTTCTCTGGCTCGACCAGAATTCGGGTGTGACCCCTGCTACGATCGGCCTCACGGTCGACGCCACCGAACTTCTGCCGGGGATCTACGGCACGAACTTGGCCGTGACCGCCCTGGACCCCTTGGTGGCCAATTCGCCCTTGACGATCCCAGTGATCGTGGAGGTGCTGGCTGGTGTGGCCGTACGTCCTTCGGCGATTGCGATTGCTGCACGGGTGGACCCGGCAACTGAGGGCTGCCACGGTGTTCTGGAGACGCAAAGAACGCTCGAGGTGCTGGGGACGGCCGGCAGCACCTACACCGTGACCGTGGCAGCGGGCAGCCAAGCTGGTGTGGCCGAGACTGCGCCGGCGGTTTCCGCAGATTGGTTGACGGTGGAACCCGTCAGTCTGACTGTGCCATCGGTGATCCGGCTGGTATTTGACACCCATCAACTCGACGCGCCCGGCGCCTATTCGGCCGTTGTTGCCATCGATGCCTTGGTAGCAGACCCGTCTCAGACACCGATCTCCTTGCGCGTTCCGGTCAATGTGCTCTGTATCCGCGAGGCGCTCTATCTGCCGACGCTCCGCCGTTAAAGTGATGGGATGGAGAAGCCGAGAGTTTCGGGCAACCGCTGCTGTCGAGAGGGCGAACTTGCAAAACCCTGGCTTCTATCGACCTTTTCTTGCGCTCTTGGAACAGCGCTCCTGGTCAGTGTGCGGAGGGGATGGGTGCGCCGCTCGGCGCCACGGGATAGATGCGCTCGCGGTGTACTCGGTTGCGAATCTCTTCGGCATCCCCAATGCCGTGTGCGTCGAGCCAGCCCTCCAACTCGGCGTGAATCTGAGCGATTGCGTCCAGGCCGCGATAGTAGATGGCGCTGCCCACGCCGACCGCAGTGGCACCGGCCATCAACATTTCCACGGCATCCAGTCCACTGCTCACCCCGCCCGTGCCGATGATTGGGGTATCGGGACAGGCGCGCCGTGCATCGTAGACACACTTCAAGGCTACGGGCTTGAGCGCTGGCCCACTCAGCCCGCCGCTGCGATTGGCCAGCACGAGCTGCCCGCTTTCAGCGTCGACGACGAGACCCGGCAGTGTGTTGATGACACAGAGCGCGTCGGCGCCTGCCTCCACCACTGCGCGTGCGATGCGTCCAATGCTCGGCACACTGGGCGCTAACTTGACGATCACCGGGATATTTGTGCCGTGCAGCGCGCGCTTGACGTGCGCCGTCACCTGGGCGGCTGCATCGGGGCTGCCGGCGTACGGTTCGCCAAAATCACTGTGCACGTTGGGGCAGGAGATGTTGACCTCGATCAGATCGGGCTGTGCAGCAGCGATGGTGGCGGCTACCGAGCCGAACTCCTCTGGGGGGCCGGCAAAGATACTGGCGATGAGTGCCGCTGCGTAGGGGCGCACCTGTTCCTTCGCTTTTGCCAGCAGGGCGACCTCGGCGGCTGCACCGGGATTGGCCAGCCCGATCGCGTTGATCAGCCCGTGTCCCCAGTCCAAGCACGACGGGTTGACGTGACCTGCGCGCGGCTCAGGGCCGCAACTCTTGGCTGTCACTGCGCCGCAGCCACTGGCAGCAGCGCGCGCCAGCAGGCTCGCGGTCGTGCCCCAGATGCCACTGGCCAGTACCAGCGGCGAGGGCAGCGTCAGGTGCAGGAAGGGTGTGGCCAAGGTACTCATGGCACGTTGCTCCGAAAGGGTGTGGCCGGGGTGGCAGGCGCCGGGGCGGCTCAGGTGCGGCCCAGGAATGCCAGCACTTCCTGGCGCTTGGCGCTCTCCAGCTTGCCGGCTGCGTGGAGGATGTCCAGGATCGTAGTGAGTTTGAGCACGGCGTGTGCGGTAATGCCGACCTGCGCAAGATTCGCCGGCCCGCCCTGCTCGCGGTCGATGAGGACGACCGCATGCTCCACGACAAGGCCGGCGGCGCGCAATGTCTCTGCCGTCTTGATTGTGCTGCCGCCGCTCGTGATGAGATCCTCGATGATGGCAACGCGGTCGCCCGGCTGCCATGCGCCCTCGATGAGCTTGCCCAGGCCGTGCTCTTTGGCTTCCTTGCGCGGGTAGATGAGTGGCTTGTCTGCGGCCAACGCCACGGCTGTGCCGATGGGCAGCGCAGCGTAGGGCACACCGGCGATGCGGTCGCACTCGACCTCTGCCAGCAGTGCAGCGTAGGCTTCGGCTGCTTTGGCCAGAATGGACGGTCGGCTCACCAGCAGGCGCAAATCGACATAAATCGGGGATTGGATGCCGCTGGCCAGCGTGAAATCACCGAAACGGACGGCGCCCAGATCGGCCAGGGCCAGCACCAGATTGCGCAGGTCGTGGGCCGGCGCTGCTGCGGGCGTGTGGGGTGTTGCAGCCAGCTGGGTGCGCGCGAGATTGATTGCGTCGCGTGTCTGCTGTGCGGCGGCGCGCGGGTCGACAGCAGCGGCGATACTGCGGCTGGCACTGATCATGATCCCGCTGCCGTCGCGGCGCAGGCCGGCAGCCAGCGTGTCCTCCAGGTTGCCCCCCTGAGCGCCGACGCCGGGCACCAGGAACCACGCATCGGGTGCAGCATTGCGCACCTCCTTGATCGCCTCGGGGAAGGTGGCGCCGACCACGAGGCCGACGGCAGGTGACCAGGAAACGGCCGCGCGTGCAACGTGCTTGTAGAGTGGCTGGTTGGGTTCGCGATCGAGCGCGCGCCAGTCGGCGATTTCGAGTTCCTGGAATTCGGCGGCGCTTGGGTTGGAGGTGTGGCAGAGCACGAAGAGTCCTTTCCCCTCGTGGTGCGCGAACGGGTCGACGCTGTCGCGCCCCAGGTAGGGGCTCAGCGTCACGGCATCGACCTTGAGGTCGACAAAACAGGCTGTGGCGTAGGCGGCAGCCGTGCTGCCGATATCGCCGCGTTTGACGTCGAGAATGACCGGCACGTCGGAGGGGATGAGCGCCAATGTCTGGCGCAGCGCGTCCATACCGTCGGCACCCAGGGCTTCATAGAAGGCGATATTCGGCTTGTAGGCGCAGACCAGGTCGACCGTCTGCTCAACGATTGCGCGGTTCCAGGCCACGATTGCGGCGGCGAGATTGGCTGTGTCGCTCAGATAACGTTCTGGAATGCTGTCGGGATTTGGGTCGAGGCCGATACAGAGCAGGCTGTTATTGCGGTCGACGGCAGCTGCGAGCTTGGCGAAAAAATCAGACATAACGTGTCGACGGGGAGTACTCTGTGTAGGGTGTGGGCGAAAAGGCGAAGCGCATGGACCAGGTGCTGCCGGTTGCCGGCCGTGTCAGTTCCCAGGCAGCGGCCGGCGGCAGCGGGTTTTGGTGATCGAACTGGCGGCGGTAGTGCCAGATCTCGTCGCTGGGCAGCCCCAGCCGTTCGAGCATCACGCGTACGGGGCCGCCGTGTGTCACAAGGGCGAGCGGGCGATTGGGCGGCGTGTCGTTGATGAGCATCTCCAGCAGTGGGAAGCAACGGGCGAAGACGCCGTCATCATTTTCCTCGCGCACCATCTCGCGGATGGCCTCCTCGACGGTCACCTGTGCGCCGGCGATGGCACCGGCGATCTCCGCA
>CAIRNL010000770.1 GCA_903879975.1 uncultured Chloroflexota bacterium
GTTACCGTCCAACAACTGTACGTGGACTCCACCCAGCCCAGGTTCGTCGCTGTTGAGCATGCCGCTGCCGTCGGAATCGTCGGAGATGCTGCCGCTCACCGTCCCAATCTGCAGGAAACCAAACTGTTCGCTGGCTCTGCCGTTGGGTGCGATGCTTACATTGGCTACCGAGCGCAAGGCGACATAGTCGCCGCCATCAGGCGGCTGTGTACGGAGTTCGTAGGTACCGGCAGTGACGTCTCGGAAAATGGCCGATCCGGCGCTGCTGGTAGTTGCCGTGTAGCTGTTCTGGCTAGCAGCACTCTGGAGTACGGCCCCCAAAAGTCGCAGCACAACTGGCAGATTTGCCAGCGCCGGCTCATTCTCATCCTGCACGCCGTTGCCGTTGAAGTCTTCATAGGTCGTGGCCGCCACACTGTTGCTGCGCTGCCAGCCGAAGTTGGCCGCCGCAGTCCAGACCTGCGCCAGATTCACAACGATATGGTCTGCTCCGGTTGCAGTATAGCCTGCAGGCACAGCAGAGCGCACCTCGTAGGCGCCCGGCACTTGATTGAGGAACTGATAGGCGCCGTCGCTCGCCGTTCGCACCTCACGTACGAACAGCTCATCCCCGGTCTTGAACACACCATCTGAGCCGGCGCTGTAGAGACTGACCACAATGCCGCTCAGCCCCACCTCAGTTTGCTGGCGCACGGTGTCGCCGTTGCGGTCTTCGTAGAGAACGCCGGCAATCGTACTGACCGGCTGTAAGCCAAAGTTCAGATGCACAGCGCTTTCAGCAAAGAGCAGCACGCTTTGCTGAGCAGGCGACACCGGAGCAAAGCCGGCCGGCACGACAAGCTGCAGCAAAACAGTCCCAGGCAGCAGCCCGGCGATGGTGTAGCGACCGTTGCCGTCGCTGACCGCGCTGCTGACTACCGCGCCGTTCGACAGCACCTGCACGGTCATCCCTTCCAGGCTTGGCTCGGTGCTGTCTTGGCGTCCATTGCCGTCGATGTCCTGGAAGACCACACCGCTCGCAGTGCCGCGTTCCTGATAGGCGAAGACGGCCACAGCGCCCCCACTGCTGCCCATGTTGACCACGCGCCGGGTAGGACCACTGGGTATCCATTCTGGCGCCGCGGCGATACTCACCTGATAGGCGCCGGGCGCCAGCCCCGCAAACTGGTAGCGTCCATTGCCGTCCGTGGCCGTGTTGAGTATGCCCCTACCCAGCGTCATCAGCGCCACTGCCGCGTTGGCGATGCCGGATTCGTTGCCGTCTACCGTCCCGTTACCATTGCGATCGTGGAAGACGACACCGCTCAATGTCCCGGCCCGCAGCAGGCTAAAGCTTGCCCCGGCTGCTTCGCCGCCTGTGACCAGGGCAATATTCTGCTCCGGCGCGCTGCCGGCCATCCAGCCCTCCAGCACTGTGAGGCGCAGCAGATAGCTGCCGGGGGCGATCGCGCTGAAACGGTAGAGGCCGCGGGCATCGCTCTGCGTGCTCTGCAGCACAGCGCCGCTGCCGTCAAGCAACGTCACCGTCATGCCCGATACCCCAGGCTCGCTGCTGTTTTGGCGGCCACTGCCGTCCAGGTCTTCAAAGACCACACCGGAGACACTGCCCCGCTCCTGCAGGGCGAAGTTGGCTGTGCGCACGATGACGCCGGTGACTGCGTTGACGACCAGTTCCACATTACCCGCAACGAAGTTGGCGGGCAAGACGATGCGCACGACGTAGCCGCCCGGCGCAAGGCCGTCGAAGAGATAGGCTCCATCATTGTCCGTGACCGTCGTTGCGACGACTCCGCCGTTGGCCAGCAGTTCGACCGGGACGGACGCCACGCCCGGTTCAGCGGCATCCAGCTGCCCACTGGCGTTGAGGTCGTTGAAGACAACGCCTGCCACTGCACTGCGCGGCTCCGTCCGCGTCACCGTGATCGTGTAGAGCTTGACGGTGCCGTCCGCA
>CAIRNL010000771.1 GCA_903879975.1 uncultured Chloroflexota bacterium
GAAGATTCTTTGCGGCGTAACGGCGCACCGTATCCACCAGCATCTTCTGTTCGGACGTCATGTCAAACGAGTACATAATGGCTCCGTTTCACGCAGGGTAGAGTGGCTGCCGTGCCCCCTAACGAAGGAAGCCGTGAACAGCCTTGGCCTCACTGACCCCCTTCACGCAAGGACAGACACCTGTAGCGTACGAAGCCCATGTTGTGCAGCGGTTGTGAGCAGGTTGAAACAAGGCTGACACTTTGCCGATCCAGCCCCGTGCAACAACTCACCACGAACAACAGCGAGATGTCCATTCAGCCGATATCCTCGCCGAGGAGTCTGGCATACGCTGATCGACGGGCAGGCATCTCCTTTCAATTTCGAACTTGCCAGGTTACGCGGTACAATCTCAGCGATGATCGGTCAACGACTCGCCGGGATGGACCCACGCCGGAAAGCAGGAACGGCAGCTTTCGATGAAACGCGTGTTGCGCTGGTCCATGATTGGCTCAACCAGCTGGGCGGCGCCGAGAATGTACTGGAAGAATTGGTGCGCCTCTTTCCACGCGCGCCCGTCTATACCAGTATGTACGATCGGCTCGCCATGCCTGCCTTCTACCAGCAGTGGCAGATCCGCACGACCTTCATGCAGCGCCTGCCCGGCGTCAGCCGCCATCATCAGAAGTATCTGGCCGTCTATCCCGCAGCCTTTGGCAGCGTCGATTTGAGCGACTTCGAAGTGGTGCTGAGCAACAAGAGCGGCTTCTGCCACGGTGTGCGCACGCAGCGCGGCCTGCGGAAAGCACTGCATGTCTGTTATTGCCTGACGCCAACCCGCTTTCTCTGGCTTTTTGATCACTACCGCGAGCGTGAGCAGCTCAATGCCGCCACGAGCGCAGTGCTCCAGCCCCTGTTGGCCCAGCTGCGCCGGTGGGACTACGCCGCCGCACAGCGAGTCGACCATTTCATCGCCATCAGCAGCGAAATCCAGCGCCGTATCCGCACGATCTACCAGCGCGAGAGCGTGGTCATTCACCCGCCGGTGGATACCGACTATTTTCGCCCTGCCCATGCACAGACGTCCGGCGATTATTTTTTGATCGTCGGCCGCCTGATTCCCTACAAACGCATCGATCTTGCGGTAGAGGCCTTTCGCACGATGCCCGACAAAAAGCTGGTCATCATCGGGGACGGCCGCGATCGCGCGGCACTGGCAGCGCAGGCCACACCCAACGTCAGCTTCCTGGGCCGCCAGCCACGCGAGCGCGTGCGGGAGCTGGTGCAGGGCTGCAGGGCATTCCTTTTCCCTGGACTAGAAGATTTCGGCATCGCGCCGGTCGAGGCCCTGAGCGCCGGCCGCCCGGTGATTGCCTTCGCCGGCGGCGGCGCGCTGGACACAGTAACGCCCGGCGAGACCGGCGAATTCTTCGCCGAGCAGAACGCAGCGAGCCTGCGCGCTGTGGTCGCCCGCTTTGACGGCGCAATGTACGATGCGGCAGTATGCCGCCGCCAGGCCGAACGCTTCAGCGTCGCGCAATTCCGCGCCAGATTGGCCGCCTACCTCGACGCCGTGTTGGCAGCGACACAGCCTGTAGAGACAGCACGCATGCAACAGGCGATCGAAGGCGCCGGGATGTCAGGGTAGCGAGTATGGAACTGCGCGAGTACTGGACAATTCTACGCCGGCGCTGGTGGATTCCCGTCGGACTGGCCGTGGCTGTAGGCCTGCTGAGCCTGCTGCAGCTGCGTCCTTGGCAGAGCAAGGCGCCGCTCTACAGCGCGTCCATGCGCATGCTCGTGGGGGTGCTGCCCGTTGCGGAGCAGGACGCGACGACCTATGACCCGCGCTACTACGCCTGGCTCACCAGCGAGTATCTTGTCGACGACTTCACCGAAGTCGTGCGCAGCCGACTGTTCGCCGACAACGTCAGCGCGCGTCTGGCCGACCAGGCGATCGAAGTACCGGCCGGCGCGATCCAGGGCAGCGCAGCGACCGGCAAGCTGCACCGCATCATCACACTCAGCTTCACGTGGGGCGACGCAGCCCAGCTGGAGCAGATCGCGCGCGCCACAGCCGACGAGTTGATCGAGAACACACGCTTTTATTTCCAGCAACTCGGCACAGGCGAGGCGGGGGTGACCCTGATCGATGGTCCCACCATCGGGGCGGTCGGTGGCAGCGTGCGCGACCAGATCGACCTCCCCCTGCGCATCCTGATTGCATTTCTGGTTGGCGTCGGGATAATAATTTTGTTACATTATCTGGATGACTCTCTGCGCAACCGCGCGGACGTGGAAGGCCTGGGACTGCAGGTGCTCGGTGAGATCCCGCGCGATCGAACGTGATTCTGGCAGCTACCGGAAAAGTCGATAGAAACCAAGATTTTGCAAGTTCGCCCTCACGGCAGCGGCGGCGCCCGAACATCCGAGTTTCTACCTTCTATCCCTGTAGTGCCGCAGGCGTGTACAACGGTACGTCGATTGTAGGAAAGCAACCATTATCATGACCTTACAAGAATACTGGCGAATCATTCGCAAGCGCGGTTGGATCATCGTGGTGGCCGTCGTGCTCGGTGCGGCAGCCGCCTTCGGTATCAGTTATGTACAAAAAGAACTCTATCAGGCGACCGTCGAAGTCAGCACCGTGCCGGCACGCCCCGACTGGGGGCTGGGGAACACGGCCAAGGACCTCATGCGCAACTTCACGGCCAATCTCAAGACGCCAGAGGTGGCGGCACGGGTGATCGCCCGGCAGCAACTCGACAAGAACCCGTATGACCTGCTGGCGAGCACACAGGTCGAACCCGATTCCAGCACCTTCACGATCAAGGTACAGGTGCGCGACCCGGACGGCGAGGTGGCCAAGCTGGCTGCGCTGGGCTTTGCCGACGAGTTCTTTGAGGAGCGCACGGCCTACTATGCACAGCTCGACAAAAGCGACCGCATTGAGGTCAAGATTCGCAGTCGCGACATCGGCTACAGCCAGATCCAGCCCAAACCCGTGCTCAATGCCGTGGCCGGCGCTGTGCTGGGCCTGCTCCTCGGCATCGGCCTGGTGTTGCTGCTGACATGGATGGAAGCCGACCGCCTGCGCACGCCCGCCGCCATCGAACGTGCGCTGGAACTGCCTGTGCTGGGTGCGATCCCGCGGAATGGCAGCAGTCGCGAGGCGGCGCCGAACAACGTGCAGCCCAATCGCGTCGGCGCTCCGAAGACGGCATAAGCCTACAGCCTGCGGCCCGCGTGAATTCGCCCAATTCGCTCGTCCCACCCTCGCTCCGTCGCTTCTTCCCGCTGGCGCTCTGCGTGCTGGCGGTCCTGTTGTATGCAAGTTACTTCAGCCATCTCACCCTGCTGCGCTATCATGCCTTCGAGTCGCGCGCCCTCGACATGGGCAATCTCAACCAGGCCATCTGGAATACGGCACACGGCAACTGGTTCCGCCTCACCAACCAGGAAGCGGATCTGACCAATCGTCTGGGCTACCATGTCGAACCCATTCTGCTGCCGATCGCGCTGTTGTACCGCCTCTATCCGGCACCAGAATTCTTGCTGGTGTTGCAGGCCAGCATCGTGGCACTCGGCGCGCTGCCCCTCTTCTTCCTGGCGCGGCGGCGCGGCCTGGGCGACTGGCTGGGGCTGGTCTTTGGTGTGGCCTACCTGCTCAACCCAACCATCCAGGCAGCCAACTGGCTGGAGTTTCATCCGGTGACCCTGGCCCCCACGTTTTTCATGGCGGCATTCTATTTTCTGATCGCCGGCCGTACGGGTTGGTTTGCACTCTTTGCCGTGCTGGCTGCGAGCTGCAAGGAAGAGATCGGCCTGCTGGTCTTCATGCTGGGCCTGTACGCATGGCTGGTCTTGCAGAAACGCCGGCTGGGAGTGACAACGATGGTGTTGGGTCTGGGATGGTCGCTGCTGGCGGTGCTGGGCATCCAAGCTGTGGTTGCCGGCGGCAACATTCATTGGAGCCGCTATGCGTACCTGGGTGAAACGACCGGTGCCAAGCTGGCGAGCCTGGTGACGCGACCGGACCTGGTGTTGGCTCAGCTGCAGAAGGCGAATATCTTGCGCTATCTCTTCCAGCTGCTGCTCCCCGTCGGCTTCACCCCCCTGCTGGCGCCCGAGGTACTGCTGCTGGCGCTGCCGTCGCTTGCCATCAACCTGTTGGCAGATTTCGCGCCCATGCACGAGGTGACGACGTTGATCTACGCAGCGCCCGTATTGCCTTCGGTCATGCTGGCGGCGGTCATGGGCGTCGCGCGCGTCCAGGAGCGGATCGGAAGAAATCAGACGCAGATCGGCCCGGATCGGGGTGCAGAAGCGCGGCCGCGTTCAACCGCCCCCTCCACCCTCGCCGTGTTCCACGGGGCCGTTACAGCCGTCGTGCTGGGCAGTGCGCTGGCGAGCCAGGTTCTGTGGGGCTATCTGCCAGGAAGCGGCAACCACCTGCCCCTGGCGGAGAGCGAGCATCATCGCAATGCGCGGGCGATCATCGCCCAGATTCCGCCCGATGTCGCGGTCTCGGCACAGGATCGGCTCAACCCGCATGTGAGCAGCCGCAAGACGGTCTACATCTTCCCACGCGTCGACGATGCCGATAGGGTCTTGCTGGATGTGACCGGCCCGGCGTGGCCACAACATCCCAGTGACCTGCGACAGAGCGTGGACGCCCTGCTGGCAGACGATTTCGGCATCGCTGCGGCCGACGATGGCTACCTGCTCTTGCAGCGCGGCGCCGCGCAGAAGACGCTGCCGCAGAGTTTCTTCACAGCCTGGCAGGCGCCCGTCGATCGGATGACAGGGATGACACCGACCGATATCCGCTTCGGGGATGAGCTTGCGCTGCGCGGCTATGCCGTGGGTGCCGATCGCTACGGCGAGCTGGTGGTCAGCCTGGTGTGGGAAGCATTGAGGCCGCTGACGCGCGACCTGCGTTTCTACGTCAGCTATCGCGATCGAGAACTGCAGACACTGCATGACACCCGCTTTTATCCGCCCACTGCTGTCCTGTGGTATCCTACATCGATGTGGCGGCCGGGGCAGCAGGTGATGGTGCAGACGCTGCCATGGACGCTGGAGACCGACGAGTTTGTGCTGGCAGTCGGCGTCTACACCGGCGAGAGCGGTTGGGACACGGACGAGCGTCTCTCTGTGACATCTGCCCAACCGGTGCTGCCTCTGCTGGAGGCGCAGACGGTGGTGCGACTCGGGGCTTTCCGCTCCGTGAAAGACGGAAGATGGCAGCCGGTCGAGCCGAGTCCAGCCCTCCCGGCCCAAGCGTTGGATGCTGCGTTTGCAGAGAACCTGCGCCTGGAAGGCGTCACGCTGCCCGCTGCAGTCAAGCCGAGTGAACGACTGAATCTCACGCTGTTCTGGCATGCCGATGCAGTCCCGACGAGCGACCGGTCGGTTTTCGTACAAC
>CAIRNL010000772.1 GCA_903879975.1 uncultured Chloroflexota bacterium
CCAGGCCGCTGCAGCATCCGCAATTAATGTGGCGGGAATGCCGTCTTGGGCTAATTCCCATACTGTCAGGCGCGCACCTTGTAACCAGGGGCGAGTTTCATCAGCGAAGACTTGTTTTAACTGGCCGCGCTGATGCAGAGAACGTATCACGCCCAGTGCTGTTCCATGTCCGCCAGTTGCTAGCGCCCCGGCATTGCAGTGCGTCAGTACTCGAAGTGGGCGCCTTTCGACGTGGTCCAGAATCCACCTGGCACCCAATTCGGACAGTCGACGGTTCGCCTCGGCATCATCGTCGGCAACTGCATTCGCTTCGGCAAGGACCGCCGCGGGCCCTGCGTCAATCACACTGCTGGCACGGTCAACGCCCCAGGCCAGGTTCACCGCCGTTGGCCGTGCCTGGCGCAAGCGCTCAATCTGGTTCAGCAGTTCCGCGTGTGTCCACCCTTCACGTGCCCCCTGTCGCACGGCGATCACGACGCCGTAGGCGCCGGCGGCGCCGAGGGCTGGTGCGCCGCGAACCACCAGGCGCTGGATTGCATCAATCACGCTGTCCACGTCGGTACAACCGACGCTGACTTCTTGGTCCGGAAGGCGGGTTTGATCTAACAGGACCAACGCACCGGCCGAATCATCCCAGGACAGTGTCCGCGGCATGCTCACGGGAATGGACCCTAGAGCGTGTCTATGGGTCGGTACTGACCCCACACTGCACGCAATGCGTCGGAGACTTCACCCACCGTGGCGCGTGCCTGCAGCGCAACACGCATCGGGGCTAGCAAGTTATCCGTGCCTTCGGCAGCCCGTCGAATGTCCGCGAGGGCTGCATCAACCTTCGCTTGATCACGGTCGGCACGTAGGGCGCGCAGCCGTTCGATCTGCTCGGCTTCAATGGCTGGATTAACCCGCATGGGCTCGTAGCGTTCTTCCGACTCGATGGCAAACTGATTCACGCCAACGATGACGCGGTCCCCCGCATCGATCTGCTGGGCCACCTCATAGGCGGAGCGCTCGATCTCGGACTTCTGGAAACCCTGTTCAATTGCGGCAACTGCCCCACCGAGTTCATCGATGCGCGCAATCAATGCCTCGGCGGCAGCCTCCAGTTCGTCGGTCAACGACTCGACCACATAACTACCAGCAAATGGGTCCACTGTGGCGCACACATCAGTTTCATAGGCCAGCACCTGCTGCGTCCGCAACGCTAGTCGCGCCGCCTTGGCGGTCGGCAGAGCAATGGCCTCATCAAATGAATTCGTATGCAGCGATTGGGTACCGCCGAGGACCGCCGCAAGCCCCTGCACCGCCACTCGAACGAGATTCACCTCGGGCTGCTGAGCCGTCAGTTGCACGCCTGCTGTCTGTGTGTGGAATCGCAGCATCCAGGACTTGGGGTCCTTGGCCTCAAAGCGCTCCCGCATGATTCGAGCCCACATACGTCGAGCGGCACGGAACTTCGCCACTTCTTCCAAGATGGTTGTGCGTGAGACGAAAAAGAACGCCAGGCGTGGGGCAAACTCATCGATGTTCTGACCGGAGTCAAGTGCCGCCTGCACATAGGCAATTCCGTCCGCAAGCGTGAATGCAACCTCCTGCACAGGGGTCGCACCCGCCTCCGCCATGTGATAGCCGGAGA
>CAIRNL010000773.1 GCA_903879975.1 uncultured Chloroflexota bacterium
AGAAGAGCTTGCGTGGAATTAGTCGCATTTCAATCCCCTCCCAGGTCAACAAGCGAAAAAAATGGCGGCAGCCAGCTTGTGCTGCACGCCGAACATGAATAGTAGGGTCTTTGTCTCAGGACGTCAAATAGCAGGGTGAATTCTGCGGATGTCGCCGTTGTCCCTCACCTATTCGAGCGGGATCGGCTCCCCCATCACGGGCGGCGGCGCCCGGCGGATGACGTCGAAGAGGGCAGAAACCAGCGCCGGCACTTCCCGTATCTCCGACCACGCAATCGAACGCGGGTCGTAGCGCCGCTGGTCGGCACTGACCCCGCTGGCGCGCAGCCCCAGACTCTCGCACAGAAAGAGCGCCCGCGGCAGATGAAAAGCCTGCGTCACGATGAGCGCTTCCTCGACCTGGAAGATGGCTTTGGCCCGATAACAGGAGTCGTAGGTGCGCCGGCCACCGTAGTCGGGCTGGATATCTTCAGGCGCCACGCCACGCTCGATGGCGTGCGCCATCATTGCGCCCGGCTCGTCGTAGTCGCTGCTGCTGTTGTCGCCGCTGACGAGCAACTTGTCCACCTTGCCTGCCTGGTAGAGCGCTACTGCCGTATCGACGCGATCGCTCAGCATGGCGCTGAGCCGCCCACTGCTGTACACGCGCGCACCCAGTACGATGGCCACCCGCGCGGAGGGCGCAGTGGAAATGGTGTAGATGGCCGGCGCATAGCGCCAATCGACCCAGCGCTGCCACGCAAAGGGCGACAGGATCAGGACTCCTAGCAACAACGCGCCGAACATCGGCGCAAGCCGGCGACGTACTCCAGCGTTCATGCGAATACCATGCCCAAGGCTTTTGCGTTTTTTCGTGACTTTGCCGACGATTGTCATGTGAACTAAACGCTGCTCAGCCTGGATTGGCTCCGCTGCACGGCACAGCGGGTCGCGTCCGGCGCCCACAGGCAAGGGGGTATCACCGCAGACGTGCCGCTGCCTCGTAGACGGTCATTGCCTGTCCAGCAGCGCGTTGCCAGGAGAAGCGCGCCGCCTGCGCCTGTCCACGCACACGCAACGCAGCGCGCAGCGGCGGCTGCTCCAACACGAGCCTCAGGGCATGCGCAAAGCCCGCTTCATCGTCCGGCGCGACCGTGAGGGCCGCGTCGCCCGTCACTTCCAGTAAACTTGCTACGCGGCTGCAAATCACCGGCACGCCGCAGGCCATGGCCTCCAGCACGGGCAGGCCGAAGCCTTCGAACAGGCTGGGATAGACAAAGGCTTCGGCCCCCGCATACCAGGCTGGCAGATCAGCCGCCGGCACAAAGCCGGGAAAGTGCACCCGCTGCGCCAGCCCCAGTTCGGTGACGGTGCGAAAGATCTCGTCGTAGTACCAGCCCTTGGCGCCGGCGAGCACCAATGCCACATCGCCTGCAGTGGCAGAAGCCTCCTGCACCCAGCGGGCAAAGGCACGCAGCAACAGGTCGAGGTTCTTGCGCGGCTCCAATGTGCCGAGATAGAGCAGATAGCGTTCCGGTAGACGTTGCTGCCGGCGCAACGCCGCAATGCGCTCCGGCGGCTGTGGCACGAAGCGGGCTGAAACGCCGTTGTGAATGACGCTGATACGCTCAGCTGGCGTTGCCCAGAAGGTCTGCAGATCGGCTGCAGTCTGGTGGCTGACGGCAATCACATGGGTGGCACACGCCACGCTGGCCCTGCAGAGCGCTGTATGGTAGGCGCGCTTGAGCGGCGGCAATTTCTGCGGCGTGCGCACGAAGGAGAGGTCATGCACGGTGACTACGCCAGGGCAGGGCGCAGCCAGCGGCAATACGTTGACGAACCCATGGATCAGGGCCGCTCGACTCTGCCGGAGATGTACGGGCAGCGCGCTCTGCTCCCACAGGATACGCGCTGCCGGACGTTCGAGCGGGAGCGCTGTGACAACCTGCGTGATGCCCTCCAGCCCCGGCTGGCGTGCATGGACATAGGCTGTGATGTGGTGCTCAGTGGCACCGGCGCGCACAAGCTCGCTCAGCGCACGCAGCAGCTCGCGGCTGTAGTTGCTGACGCCCGCACCTCGATAGCTCTCCTGGTTGCTCAAAAGTTGCGCGTTGATAGCGATCTTCATACGCTGTGCTCTGCCAGTGCGCTATAGACAGCCACACTCTCGGCGGCGATGCGCGCCATCGTGAAGCGCCCCAGCACCCGCTGCCGTCCAGCCGCGCCGAGCTGCTGCCGCAGCGCCAGATCATGCATCAAGGTGCGCAGATGGCGCGCCAGTTCCGCGACATTCCCTTCAGGAAAGATCAAGCCGGCGTCGCCGATGACGTTCGGGATTTCGCCGCTGTCGCTGCCGACAACCGGCACCTCGCACGCCATCGCCTCGACGAGCACACGGCCAAACTGCTCCTTCCAACTCGGCGTGCTTCGGCTCGGCAATACGACGGTGTCGAACGCGCAATAGACCGTCGGCATGGCCGTGCTCTCCACGCGGCCAACAAAGTGCACGCGGCCGGCAATCCTCAGCTCGGCGGCCAGATCGGCCAGCGCGGGCTGTGCTTCGCCCTCACCGACCAGCGTCAATTCCCATACGCCGTCGAGCCTGGCACAGGCACGCAGGAGGTCGTCGATCCCCTTCTCCGCCAGTAACCCACCCGCATATCCGATGCGAAACAGCGGCTGCGGCGCAAAGCCGGCATGCACATCCGCCGGGCGAAAGATCGTCGGGTCGACGCCAAACTGGGGAATCACAGCAATCCTGCCAGAATAGCCCTTGGCGCGCAGGACGCAATGGGCGTCCTGGTTGCCCGCAATTGCAACGGGCGCGCAACGGTAATTGTCCCGCTCGAAGCGCGAAAAAGGCAGTGGATAACGCCGATTCAAATTCTGCCAGGTGAAAAACGTGGCCGGAATCCGCCTGCCGGCCGCAGCACGCAGCGCCAGCCAGGTCGCCAGATTGTAGGGTTCCTCATCCATGTGCAGCACATCCGGCCGCAACACATCCAGCTCGCGTGCCAGCGTAGGGTAATAATGCAGGTGAAAGTTGCCGCTGAAACGGATCGGTACGGTGCGATAGGTGTAGCCATCTGTGTGCACAGCCTGTGCGATTTGGCGGCCGCGGCGATCGTGCCAGATAGGTGGCACCAGCACCGTCAGCTGAATGCCCAACCGCGCAATTTCCTCTGCCTTGCGCTGGTACGCGCCGACGACCAGAGCCTTGCTCACCATCAATACATGCATCGTGATGTTCATTATAGCCCATCCGGCGTAGAGGGCATTGCCTGTCACTCACCTTTTGGGCGCGTTCGTGGAACCAAGCGTACCGCCGCGCCCGGCAGGGTGTGCTATACTCCGCGTACAATTTGCGCAAGACCAGCAGATTGTGCAGGCAGAACTGGCCTGAACGCCAGTCAATGGTGGATGAGGACACACGCAATGCGAATTTTGCTTTACACGGGCAAGGGAGGCGTCGGGAAGACGAGCGTCAGCGCCGCAACCGCCGTCCGCTGTGCAGAGTTGGGCTATCGCACCGCAGTGCTGAGCACGGACCCAGCCCACAGCCTCGGCGATAGCTTTGACCGCCACATCGGCAGCCAGCTGATCGAACTGGCCCCCAACTTGTGGGGGCAGGAGATCGACCTCCTCACCCAGATGGACCAGTACTGGGGCAAGGTGCAAGCCTACCTCAACGCTGTCTTCATGTGGCAGGGCATGGACAGTATGGTGGCCGAGGAGACCGCGATCCTACCCGGCATGGACGAACTGGCCAGCCTCATGCAAATTACGGCGCTGGCCGAAAGCGGTACCTACGACGTCATTATCATCGACGCAGCGCCGACCGGTTCCACCTTGCAGCTGCTCAGCTTTCCCGATATCGCCCGCTGGTACATCGAGAAAATCTTCCCGTTCCAGCGCAAGACGATTCAACTGGCGCGCCCTGTGATGAAGCGCATGACCGATATGCCGCTGCCGGGCGAAGATGTCTTCGACAGCATCGCCGAACTGGTCGACTACCTGGAACGGATGAGCCGCCTGCTCAGCGACAGCACGAAGAGCAGCATGCGCGTCGTGCTCAATCCAGAAAAAATGGTCGTCAAGGAAGCGCAGCGCGCCTACACGTACTTGAACCTCTACGGCTACAGCGTCGATGCCGTAATCTGTAACCGCGTCTTCCCGCGCACACTGACCGACGGTTATTTCGATACCTGGAAGAGTACACAGGCGCAGAACCTGCAGCTGGTACACGAGTGCTTTCAGCCGCTGCCGATCTTTGAGGTGCCGCTCTTTGAACAGGAAGTGCTGGGGCTGCCCATGCTCGCACACATGGCGGCCACCGTCTTCGGCGCCAACCCCGTGCGCGGCGGTCACGGCGATCCGACGCATCGCTTCTATGAGGGCAAACCCCAGGATATCTTCCGCCGCAACGGCCAATATGTGCTGAGCCTTTCGTTGCCGCTGGTGGCTCGCGATGAAATCGAACTGCATCGCAGCGTGGTCGACGAACTGGTGATTCGCATCGGCAACTGGAAGCGCAATGTCTCGCTGCCGACAGGGCTGGCACGGCTGGATATCAGCGGCGCAAAATACGAGGAAGATCGCCTCAATATCTTCTTCGATGCCGCCGACACGCGCGAAATAAGCGCAGAAGAGCTGCGCTCCAGCCGCTGGGATAACCTGAAAGCACGCTTTCTCGGCACGTGAACATCGCGCGATGCACGATGGATGCCGCCGACGCTACTCAGTGCCGCACCAGCGGGAGGAAAAGATCGGCAGCGGCCTGGATGATGTCGTCTGGCAAACTGTATTCGATGGGTAGATCGATCGCCACCGCTCCGTTGACTTCACCGACTTCAACCGAGCGCAGAGCCGATCGATGGCCGGCATTGTCCTCGGCCCATATTTCGTACATGCCCATCTGGAGATCGCGCACGATGAAGCACCCCGTCGCATCCGCCTGCGTGGTGACCGTTTCTCCGGCGAGCCGCTGCACATAGACTGTGGCATAGGCAACGCCCGGTTCGCCCGGAGAGGCCCACCCGTCACCGTCGACATCGTGGTAGACGCTGCCTGCTATGGCTGCCCCGTTCGCTGCCAGGGCCGGAACAGCGGCCAAGAGAAGAACCGTCAGCTCAACTGCCAAGAGAATTGCGGAAATCTGTACTCTGCGCATTACTGCCTCCGCCGGACATGTTCGCCATGTCCATCGTACCATGCGCCAGCACACTGATAGCTTTCAATCCCCTTTCATTTTATACCGATCCCCGTAAAGAAACAAGAATTTCTGGAATATTCTATTGTTTTTTCTCCTGGATTCATGCGAATGGATATGCCATTTCCCCAGATCGACCATCCGATAGGGCACAACGGATCACGATGGATGGATACCGCCGTCCCCTCTGCAGGATCGGTATGTGGCAGTCATCGCATTTTGTGGTAAAGTACATCCAATTTGTCGAATGAATGTGCCAGCAGAAAGGAGTGCGGGGAAAAGGTCATGGCTGTTGACCAGACAACTGATCTGATTGGGATGGGACAGGCGGCCCGAGCCGCCGGCCGCCGCCTTGCGGTCTATCCGACTCACGCCAAAAACACGGCGTTGCTGGGAATTGCTGCTGCGCTCGAAGCGCATGTCGGCACGATCGTGGCTGCCAACGCACTGGATATGGCCGACGGGCGTGCCAAGGGGTTGACGCCGGCCATGCTCGACCGTCTGATGCTGGATGACAGGCGAATCCGCGCCCTGGCAGCTGACACCCGTATGGTGGCTGCCCTACCCGATCCGGTGGGTGCCGAGATCGAGAGCCGGCTCTTGCCCAACGGCATGCGCCTCAGCCGGCGTCGTATCCCGGTTGGTGTCCTTGGCGTCATCTACGAGGCGCGCCCCAATGTCACGATCGACATCGCCACCCTGTGTCTCAAGACCGGCAATGCCGTCATCCTGCGCGGGGGCAGCGAAACACTGCGCAGCAATCGGGCGCTCGTGGCCGTCATCCAGGGAGCGTTGGAGCAAGCGGGCTTCCCACTCGATGCTGTACAGTATATCGACAACCCGGACCGCTCGCTGGTGACCCAGTTGTTGCGTCTGGACAAGTATGTCGATATGATCATCCCGCGCGGCGGCGCTGGTCTGCACAAACTCTGCCGCGAGCAGGCGACGATTCCTGTGATCACGGGTGGCATCGGCGTCTGCCATCTCTTTGTCGACGAAAGTGCCGACCTGCCCCGTGCACTGGATGTTGTCGAGAACGCACGCGTGCAACGTCCCAGCGTCTGTAACTCCTGTGACACGGTACTCATTCACCAGGCAGCAGCCGGTGCGTTCCTGCCCATGCTGGCCGCACGGATGGCCCACTGCAAGGTCGAACTGCGCGCCACGGGTGCCGCGCTCGATGTGCTGCGCGCCGACTCCCACGGGGCGCATGTTGTCGAGGCCGGCCCCGACGACTTCGACCAGGAGTGGATGGCGTTGATCCTGGGTGTCAAGGTCGTGGACGACGTGCAGGAAGCCATCGAGCACATCTACGCGCACGGCTCTGAGCATTCTGACGGCATCCTGACCAACAACCTGGCCAACGCCAACCGCTTTGTCGATGCCATCCATTCGTCGGCCGTGTTTGTCAACGCCAGCACGCGCTTCAACGACGGCGGGCAGTTCGGACTGGGCGCCGAAGTCGCTGTCAGCACGCAGAAACTGCACGCTCGCGGTCCCATGGGACTGGTGGAACTCACGACCTATAAGTGGGTCTGCATCGGTGATTGGCACATTCGTCCGTAGACTCACCTGGTTGATCAGGATCTGGACCACAACAGCGCAATGAATGACTATCTCTATTACGTGAACGGTGAATTTGTCCCAGCCGGCGCTGCAGCCGTTGCGCTCAACGACCTGGGCTTTGTGCGCGGCTACGGCGTCTTCGATCTCTTCCGCACATACGGCACGGTACCGTTCGGCCTGCGCGCTCACCTGGAACGGCTGCAACGTTCGGCCAGCCAGATCGACCTGACCCTGCCGTGGACGCTGGACGAGATCGAAGCGATTGTCCGGCGTACGTTGGCACACAATGACGCCACCGACGTCACAGTCCGGATCATCGCCACCGGCGGGACGTCGCTCAATTTCATCACGCCGGCACAGCAGCCGTCACTCATCGTCATGCTGGCATCGGTGAAAGAGTACCCGGCGCCTCTGTACGATCGGGGCGCCAGCCTGATGACCGTCGACTTGCCGCGCTTTATGCCCACAGTCAAGAGCCTCAACTACATTACGGCGATTCGGGCACAGGAACGGGCGCGCGCAGCAGGTGCAGTCGAGGCGCTCTATTGTGGGGCAGATGGGGCGATCACAGAATGCACAACGAGCAATTTTTTCGTGCTGCGCGGCGATGAACTCATTACGCCCGATGCCGGTGTGCTGAGCGGCGTGACACGTGCCGCCGTGCTCGATATTGCCAGCGATCTTTTCACAGTCGTCAAGCGGCCCATCGGCTACGACGAGTTGGCGGCGGTGGACGAGGCCTTTATCACCAGCACCACAAAAGAAATTATGCCGATTGTGCGGGTCGACGATATCACCGTTGCGACCGGCGCCCCCGGACTGCGCACGCAGTACCTGCGCGAGCTTTTTTACCAACGCATTGCCCACGGCCACATGGAAGTTGACCTTGATGGATGAACCGGCAGCCGGCGCCGCAAAGAGGCAGGATGCCAGGCTGGCTTTGTTGATTTGAAGATTTCTTGTTCTGCGCACTTTTGGTGAGAATTATGATGCAACGCACCACTCGCTCATCTGTTTTACTCGTCTCGCTGCTGACTGCTGTAACCCTGTTGATCGCCGCATGTGGATCGCCGCGCCCCGAACCGACGCCGACGCCCACCAAGACACCCGCTGCCGCCGCACAGCCGGCAGCCGTGGCGCCGACCTCCACGCCGGCGCCGGCGATCGAGTTGCCTACCGCTACGCCTGTCCCGCCGACGCCGACACC
>CAIRNL010000774.1 GCA_903879975.1 uncultured Chloroflexota bacterium
CACGATCGACATCGCCCTCATTGGGCTGGGCAATGTCAACCGCGGCTTTCTGCGCATTTTGGAAATGAAACAGACCGAGCTGGTGCAGCGCTACGGGCTGGCCTTTCGCATCGTCTGCGTAGCGGACAGCAGCGGCGTAGCTGTGAACCCAGCCGGCTTCGACCCAGCAGCGACGCGCGCCGACAAAGAGGCAGGCGGCCGCGTCCGGGATCTGCCCGGTTTCCTGGCCAATACATCGCCTGCTACCGTGATGGAGACGCTGGCCTGCAACCTGGTGCTGGAGGCGTCGCCCGTCGATCTGGCTTCAGGGGAGCCGGGGCTGAACGTGACGCGCACCGCTCTTGGCCGCGGCATCGCCGTCGTGCTGGCCAACAAGGGACCGCTGGTACTCGCCTATCGTGAACTGCATGATCTGGCAGCGTCCACCGGCGCAGGCCTTGCCTTCAGCGCCACCGTGTGCGGCGCGCTGCCAGTGATCAACATCGGCCGCCGCGACCTGATCGCCGCCAAAATCCTCAGCCTGCGCGGCATCTTCAACGCAACGACCAACTTTATCCTGGGTGAGATGGCAACAGGGCGTAGCTATGCCGACGCACTCAGCGAAGCACAGCGCCGCGGGATCGCCGAGACCGATCCGACGCTGGACGTAGAAGGCTGGGACACAGCCAACAAGCTGGTGATCGTCGCCAACAGCCTGTTGGGGATCGACGCCACGTTGGCGGATGTCAGCGTTGCCGGCATTACCGGTGTGACCACGGCGCACCTGGAAGCGGAGGAAGCCAGCGGAAGCACGATCAAGTTGCTGGCGCTGGCCGAGCGCTGCGGCGACGGGTACACACTCGCCGTCAGGCCAACGGTCGTTGCCTCGGATAGTTTCCTGGGCCAGTGCAACAGCTGGGAGATGGGGATCGAGATCCAGAGCGATCTCTACGGCCGCATGTACCACAAAATCTGGGAGCGGGAGCCGCTGCCGACAGCGGCGGCCATGCTGCGCGATGCCGTGAATCTGCTGTGCAGTTGAATGGCTGCGCCGATCGCGTCCGACGCGCCATGAACCGCAGCTTGGTGCGCAGGGCTGTCCTAGCGCGGTTCTTCGGCCAATTCGACCGGCACCTCGATGCGCGCCCCCTCACGCAGAACGGTGATCGTCGCCGTGTCGCCTACCTGATAGTTGCTCTCCAAAAGCGATTCGAGCTGCGAAATCTGGGCGATGGCCTGCCCGTCGACAGCCGTGACGATGTCGCCCCCAAGATAAACACGTTGGTTGCCAATCACCTCCTCCGTCCGCGCACCGCGGATACCGGCGGCAGCCAGCGGCGAGTTGCTGTACAACTGCACCAATAGTAACCCCTCCTGCACCGGCAGGCGGATCACTTCCGCCAGGCCTGGTGTGATATTGTACGCATAGCGGATGCCGAGCCACGGGTGGCGGTAGCGACCGTACGTGAGCAGGTCGGGCAGGATGCGCTTCAACGTGTCGACCGGCACGGCAAAGCCGACGCCGGCATTTGTCCCTGTCGGGCTGAAGATGGCCGACGTGATGCCAATCACGCGCCCGGAACTGTCCAGCAGCGGCCCGCCAGAGTTCCCACGGTTGATGGCAGCATCGGTCTGGATAATGCCATTGATCGTGCGATTGTCGGGTCCCTCGATGGTGCGGCCGAGCGCGCTGATGACCCCTGTGGTGAGCGTCCGGCCAAATTGCCCAAAGGGATTGCCGATGGCAATCGCCCACTGCCCGACACGCAGGGCGCCCGACGAGCCCAGCGTCACTGGCGCCAGCACAGCGGGATCGACCTCGACCTTGAGAACCGCAACATCGTTGCGTGGGTCGCTGCCGACGACCCTGGCAGGGGTGACCAGCTGGTCGCCAAAGCTGATCTCGATGGACTCGGCGCCGTCGATGACATGGTAGTTGGTGAGGATATGGCCAGCCTTGTCGAGCACGAAGCCCGACCCGGCGCCTTCTTCAGGGACAACGTTGAAGAAGAAATCGCGGCGGAGCACGCGCGTCGTAATGCTGACGACCGAAGGCGAGACCGCCTCATAGACGCCAACGACCCGCTGTTCGAAGAAGTCCAACCCAGCCGCATCGACGAGCGACGTGAGGTCGGGCGCAGTCGCCCCTGGTACCACAGCGCGCCCAGAGGTGGGCACTGCGGTGACGCTCAGTTGGGCGGTGCTCGTGCGTGTGGCAGGCAGTGGCGGTGTGCACCCGCTGAACAAGAGCGCCGCTGCCAACGCCCCCCACAACAGGGGCCGACAAAGGATGGACCCCTCGGGCCTCACAGCCAGTCGCAGGCAGCTCACAGTGCTTTGGCAGCCTCATCGAGACTGGCCAGCCCCTCCTTGAGCGCGTATAGAGCCGCCTGCGTGCGGTTGGCCAGGTGAAGTTTGCTCAGAATGTTGCTGACATGCGTGCGGACAGTTCGCTCGCTGATGATCAGGGCGTCCGCAATCTCCTGGTTGGAGTAGCCGCGCGCCACATAGACCAACACTTCCACTTCGCGCTCGGTCAGCGGCTCATCGGACGGCGGTAAGTTGCTGGCTGGGCGGTTC
>CAIRNL010000775.1 GCA_903879975.1 uncultured Chloroflexota bacterium
CTCGATCCGCTCCACTACGGTATGTTCTATGAAGAGGGGTTGCAGGCCGGCCTGGCGGACCTGCCTGCACTGGCGCGGCACAATCCCCACACACTCGTGGAAATCGCGCTGGAATATGCACATGCCGGGCTCTACGACGAGGCAGAGCACCTGCTGGGCACAGCTGGACCACGCAATGCCATGGCCTACTATTATCAGGGCTGGGTCCGTACGCTGGCCAACGGTCGGCTGGGTGCACCCGCTGATGCCTTTGCTTGTGGCGCCGCAGCAGCGCCCGATACCTGCTTCCCCAACGAGTTGGAGTGCGTCCCGGCTTTGGCCGCTGCAATGGCGCAGGATCCACATGATGCACGGGCGCCCTATTACCTGGGCACCTTCTACTACGCCCACCGCGCCTACGAGCAGGCCATCTCCCTGTGGGAACAGGCCGCGATGCTCGACCCTGACTTCGCCACCGTACATCGCAACCTGGGCCTGGCCTATATGAACAAAAGGGGGGATGCTGCACGCGCGCGAGACAGGTATGCGCGCGCCTTTGCCCTGGACCCTGCCGACGCGCGAGTATTCTTCGAACTGGACCAGCTCGACAAGAAGCTTGGACGCGCGCCGGCTGAACGGCTGGCCAACCTGGTTGCACACCGCGCGCAGGTCGATGAGCGGGATGACCTCACAGTGGAATATGTGCTGCTGCTGAATCTGGCCGGGCGCCATGCGGAAGCGCTGGACGTCCTCATGAAACGAACATTCCACCCCTGGGAGGGCGGTGAGGGCAAAGTCTCAGGACAATATCTGGTGGCCCTGGTAGAACTGGCCAAAGCTGCACTGGAGCACGGCGATGGGCGCTCGGCGCTCGACTTGTTGGAGCGGGCTTACACCTACCCGGACAACCTGGCTGAAGGCAAATTGGCCGGAGCGCCAGAAAATCACATTCACTACTATTGTGGGCAGGCATATGCCCTGCTTGGCGATGACCAACATGCCAGGGAAGCATATTTCCGCGCAACACACGGGACGGCCGAACTCAGCGCTGCCATGTATTATAACGA
The DNA here is from genome assembly GCA_903879975.1 of uncultured Chloroflexota bacterium. Taxonomy (GTDB): domain Bacteria; phylum Chloroflexota; class Anaerolineae; order Caldilineales; family Caldilineaceae; genus Caldilinea. Next base: position 1,047 of record CAIRNL010000775.1, read on the forward strand.
CCAACCGCCAGACAGGGTGCTCTATCAGGCGCTGGCTTACGCTGCGCTGGGAGAACCGCAACGATCGGCCGCCATCTGTCAAATGCTGATCAACTACGGCGAGACGCCCGGCAACAACGAGATCAAGATAGACTATTTCGCCGTTTCGCTGCCTGACTTTCTAGTTTTCGACGACGACCTGACACAACGCCAGCGCATTCACTGCCACTATATGGCAGGCCTCGGCTATCTGGGAATCGGTGAGCTGGATACTGCACAGAGCGCATTCGACGCAGTTCTGGCATCGGAGCCAACCCACCTGGGCGCAGCAACCCATCGCCGCCTGGCAGAAAAGCTGCGCAACACTGCGCTCGAAGCGACTCTGCAGAGTGTTTGACACATTTCGCCGAATGCAGGTATGATTTTACTCGCCACTTAAGAATGCAATAGCAGTGCTCGACAGGTGCAAGGGCAACGCTCTTTCTAGGCACCAGATTCAGTTTCCTGAGTACCGACGTAAGACGAAGCAGTGCAGTTTGCTTGCTCCCAGTGCGGCCCCATACCGGCCTACTCGTGTGCTATATAGTGTTCAAAGTCGTCTTCTCAATCTACTTTGTCATGAAAGGACCGTCTTGTAATGAGCAACAAAGGAATCAGCCGGCGTCAGTTCCTACACTGGAGTGCCATGACTACCGGTGCAGTTGTGTTGGCCGCTTGTGCCCCAGCCGGAGCACCAGGCTCGGCGCCGGCAGCAGGAGGTGAGAGTGCCGCACCAGCTGCTGCACCGGCAACAGTACAGTACTGGTATGCGTGGGGGAACTTGGACCCAGCTATCGCCAAAATCATCGAAACCGATGAATTCAAACAGCACCTCGGCGGTGCAACCATCGAGTATAAGGGATCAACCAATCAGGATGCCTTGCTCACTGCCATTGCGGCCGGCACCCCGCCTGACGGTGGTTCCAACTACTCCTACGTGAACCTTTTCACGCGTGGCGCCACGATCGACGTGAAAGACATGGCCGACGCCAGCACCGTGCTGAAGGCCGACGATATTCTCGAAGGCATTTGGAACAGCGCGTTCTATAAGGGTGGCATGATCGGCGTGCCCGGTATCGAGTGCTTCAACTGGTGGGGGCTGAATGTCAACGCCAACACGGCCGAGCAGGATGGCCTGGACGCGACAACGCTGCCCAAAACGTGGGACGAAGTCTTGGAGTGGCACAAGGCCATGACCAAGAAGGACGACGCCGGCAATCTGTTGACTTTTGGCATCGACCCGTATGATGCCATGGCGAATGAACCTGACTTCCTGGCCGCCTCCTACGGCGTCAAGTGGTTCGATGAAGAGACCGGCGCATTTGATCTGGCCAACCCACGCATTGCCGAAGGTCTCGACACGTTGGGCGAGTTCATCCGCATCGCCGGCCCGGACCAGTTTGCCGGCATGCGCCAGGTCGAAGGCAATGGCACATGGGGCGCAGCCTACAACGCTGGCGTGCAAAATATGATTATGGAAGGTTACTGGCACCCAGGCGAAACCCAAATCCAGAAACCCGAAGTGGCGCAGTACAACCGCTCAGGGTGGGCGCCGGTGCCAGCCGACCGCAAGGATGCCAACATCATGGCAACCGGCCTGCACGCGGTCGTCATCTTCAAAGATGCCAAGAACAAGGAAGGCGCCTTTAAGCTGGGCGAGTTCTTCCAAACCCCAGTGGCACTCAACGCGATCTTCGCCGAAGTCGGCTGGATCCACGGCGTCAAGTCATGGCTGTCGACCATCGACAAGAATGCGTACCCTGGCCTGGCCTTCTACGTGGATGCTGGCCCCCAGGTCACCGAGTGGACTATCGGCCGCCGCTGCCCCATCAACGACTTTGTGATCACCCAATACACGGAACTGCGCGAGCAGGTCTACCGCGACCTGATCGACCCGCAGGCCGCTGCCGACGAACTGCAGAAGCGCGCCCAGGCCGAATGGCAGGCACAGGGACTTGGCTGATCGCTGCCAACGCTGCCACTATCGAGGAAATTGCCTAACCTGATAAATAGTCGGACTGGCCGGTGCTCGCGCGTTGCGTGAGTTCCAGCCAGTCCGGCAAACCAGGCTCTGGCAACCACGCCACCGCTCGGCTTCTGCCACTGAAGGGAGACACTATGGCTGTATCCGCACCGCCAGCCCAGAGACGAAGAATGACCAAGACGGAGAAACGTAACCAGATCACGGGGTTGGCCTTCATTTCACCCTGGCTGATCGGGTTCGTGCTTTTTGCACTCTTCCCATTGGTCGCTTCGCTCTACTACAGCATGACCAACTACGATTTCATTCGCGACCCGCAGTTCGTCGGGATGGCAAACTATATCCGACTCTTCACCGTCGACCCAGACTTCTGGACGGTCATGTACAACACACTCTATTATGTCGGAATCGGCGTGCCGTTGGGTATCATAGTAGCTTTCTTGATCGCCAACCTGCTGAACAGCAACATCCGCGGACGTACGCTCTTCCGGTCGGTCATTTACATCCCGTCGATCGTGCCGGCCGTTTGCACAGCCATGGTGTGGCTCTTCATCCTCAACGTCCAATACGGGGCGATCAACGGTATTCTCAAAACGATGGGTCTGGCGACGATTCCATTTCTGTCCAGCCCGGACCTGGCTAAACCCTCCCTGATCATGATCTACGTGTGGGCACAGGGTACGGCGGTCGTCATCTTTCTGGCGGCACTGCAAGATGTACCGCGCTCGCTCTACGATGCGGCATTGGTGGACGGCGCCAATACCTGGCAGCGGTTCTGGAATGTGACGGTGCCATTGTGCACGCCTGTGATTCTGTTCAACTTCATCATGGGTATCATCACCGCCTTCCAGGATTTCACACTGCCCTTTGTGCTCACGGGCGGCGGCCCCATGAAGTCCACAGAGTTCTATGTCGTCAATCTCTACCGCAATGCCTTCGTCCAATTCAGTATCGGCAAGGCATCGGCGATGGCCTGGATCCTCTTCCTGATCATCCTCTTCTTCTCAGTGATTCTATTCCGCACCTCGGCACGCTGGGTGTACTACGGAGGTGAGAAATGACGAGTGCCAGCCAGACCGTTGCCGGCAAGCCGCAGGTGCAGCAGGCCAGCAAAACGCATTCACAGTCCGTCAGCAATGTCATCAGTAAGTTTGCGATCTACACGTTGCTGATCGTCCTTTGCCTCACATGGATTTTTCCTCTTTACTGGATGGCCACATCGGCGCTGAAAGACGATCCGCAAGTCTATACAGTGCCCCCCATATTGATTCCAAACCCTGCCTTTTGGAACAATTTCTACGACGCCTGGACGCGCTTCGATTTCAATCAGGCGGCGTTCAATTCCGTCTTTCTCTACACTGTACCGGTGACGCTCCTGACGCTGATCTCCTCGCTGATCGTCGCCTATGGGTTTGCCAAGATCCCCTTCCGCGGGCGCGAGCCGCTCTTCTGGATCTGCATCGCCACGATGATGCTGCCCTGGCAGGTGACCATGGTGCCGCTTTTCATCATCTTCAAAAACCTGGGCTGGATCAACTCCTACTGGCCCTTTGTGGTGCCCTCCTTGTTCGGCAACGCCTATTTCATCTTCCTGCTACGGCAGTTCTTCCGCAGTATCCCTGAAGAACTCTCGGA
>CAIRNL010000776.1 GCA_903879975.1 uncultured Chloroflexota bacterium
AAACGCAATGTGCCGGTGAGCACCAAGGCACTGCTGCTTGGCTCGATTTTGCCCGATCTGGCACTGTTTGTCCTGACAGTGTGGTTCGTTGCATACTATCGTTTCATGGCGCCGCAAGGCCTGCCAAATGACAGCGTGTTCGGTACATTGTATGATGAATACTTCTTCCACCACCCTGCCTGGATCGGATCTCACAACTTTTTCCATGCACCGCTGATTCTGGTAGCGCTGGGCACTGCCGGCTATCTGGGTGCCCAGCAGGGAAGGCGCTGGGGCTGGCCCCTGGTTTGCTTGATGGTGGGTTGCGGGTTTCACACAACGGTAGATATTTTCACCCACCACCATGATGGACCGCTGTTGCTCTTTCCATTTGACTGGCAGACACGTTTTGCGGCGCCCATCAGCTACTGGGATGTCCGCTACGGTGCTGGAATTGTTGCGCCGTTGGAGCATACAATGGACCTTGCGATTGTCGCCTACTTGCTCTGGACATGGCTGAAGACACGGCGCAATCGCACACAGACGGCATCCGCATCATGAATTCGAGAGGAGCCAAAGCGTGTTGGCACCGATGAATTGGCGCAGTAGACTCTGGCGAGCATCTGTCGGCAAATCTCTTGTGTTACTGTTCGCCGTTCTCTCTGCCTTCGCTTCAAGTCTGGCCTTTGCCGACGATGACTCGGTGAACCTGCCAGGCGCCGGCAGCGGATCGGTGGCGCTGCTCTCCGATCCGGAACGGCCGATTGCAGCAGAATTGCCGCGGCCTGTGATGAGACCGCCGTTTCCCTTTACGGAGCCACAGGTTGGACCCGTGATCAAACGCACCCTGTTAGATGACATCGAAAACCGGACGACAGCGTTCTTGCCGACGCCGGAGACCTTGTCCAAGCTGTCGCCCATCGACTATCCTGCGGAGGCACGTTGGATCCGTGTGGACCTGAGCGAACAGTTGACGATCGCCTACGAAAACGGCCGGCCTATTCGCGGTTTTGTAATTTCGTCTGGTTTGCCGGGCACGCCCACAGTACTGGGGGAGTATCGTATTCGCACCAAAGTACGTGCCCAGACAATGTCGGGCGGCAGCGGCGACAGTTATTACAGCCTACCCAACGTGGAGTGGGTGCAATATTTCTACAGTGATTACAGCTTCCACAGCACGTACTGGCACAGTGACTTTGGCCAGCCCAAGAGCCGCGGTTGTATCAATATGACCAACACCGATGCCAAGTGGTTATTCGACTGGGCAGGACCGACCTGGGACGGAAAAACTTCGTGGTACCGGAGTTCGACAGACAATCCGGGCACGCTGGTCATTGTCCACGAATAATCCCCTGGCGTACAGAATCAGGCGATACGGCCAAGCGCAATGGCGATTGTATTGGCTGCCGTGCGCAAGACGATTATGTCTCCTTCATCGAAATTCGACCGGTTCACCGAGGACTCGATATAGAGCGAGCCAAGGACGATGTCGCCGATGGCGATAGGAACGATGAGCGCCTGCCCTACTTCGTTGTAATAGAGGTCTTCGGGCAGTTCAACCCGTTGTGTTGGGTCGAAGAACAGAGGCTGGCCGGCGTCGCTGGCCCAGACGAAGAGAGGATACAGTGAGGAAAAAATCGACAGGGGTTCGGCGATCGATATGATACCCAGCCCGATCAGGTTCTGAACGACGAGCACTCCGGGTGTTTCTTCCAACAGTTGGCGCAACTGCGGCCGGAGATGCGTGCGCTGAAAAGCCAACAACACGCTGGATGCCCCCATCAGTTCTGCGATTCCCTCGACGGCCGCCTGCAGGAACCCACGGAGTGACATCGATACTGCTATTGAGCGAGTGAACACTTGTAGGCCAACCAACTGTGCAGCTCGTTCGTCCAGTTCCTGGCGCGTTTGGGCATGGATGACTGCGCGAGTAAAGATATCGCAGAACTCAACAAGTTCCAAGCGCAGTTCAGGATCCTGGAAGGAGCCAGCAACGCTTCGCCCCAACAGCAGCGCACCAATTGCAATAGACCCCTTACGTAATGGTAAGATAATTAACGAGCCGGCACGAGGTAGCCAGGGGAACTCTGCAACGGTCGGTCTGCCTGTGGCGACGATATCATCAATCAACAGATAGTCAGGTTTCTCAGGATCCATGCGTCGCACCAGGGCGTGCGCAAGTTCGCCCCAAAGTGGCAACGGGCATTTTTTGCCCAGGTAGTGCCGGGCGTCGGGCACCCCGCGGATATCCTGGTACTCGTAAGGTCCCAGTTCGCTCGCACCAAGGACAATACAGGCATAGGCAAACTGCTCACGGTACCAGAGCGCATCCATCATTGTGCCGACAATTTGGGCCAGGCTCAGATCATCGGCGGTATGGGTGAGCGCATGAAGAAACAGGACGCGATCCATGCGTTGCTGCAAGTCGCGCAGAGAACCCAACAGCGCTGACAGGTCTTTGCCGAGCAGCAAGAGCGCCAGTGCCGGGTGCATCCGATCCGAAGGATTCGCCAATGCAGGGGGCACGTGAAGTTGAGATTCCAGTTTTGCCAGGCTCTGTTCCAGCTGAACACATTGCTCGAACAACGTCTCACCTAGCGACTTGAGACCGGAAATCGGCAAAACGCTTCCTTCTTTCACAAGCCATACATTGTCTATGCTAAGACAATGGTATTATAATTTTCAGGCTATGTAAACCCTTCAGGGAGACATCATGTCGGCCGACGGGCTTCTGGATTCACCGAAAATTACCGGTTCGCAACCCCTGCGCATCCTGTTAGTAGATGATGAGCCATCAACCATCCAACTCGTGCGGCGTCTGCTTCAGGCCGATGGCCACGACATCTACGAGGCCATCGATGGTGAACAAGCCGTGCAGATGTTCGAGAAAGTCCAGCCCGACCTTGTGCTACTGGACGTCGTGATCCCGAAAATGGATGGACTGGAAGTCCTCAGCGAACTACGCAAGCGTGACAAGATGGCCGGCGTCATCATGGTCAGCGCCCTGACTTCAGAGCAGCTTGCCGTCAAGTCGATGTTGGGAGGCGCCGACGACTATGTGCCCAAGCCCTTTCGCCTGCGCGCCATCCGCCTGAGCATTCGCCAGGTCATGGATAAAGTTCGCCTGCGCCGGCGCAATGCGAGCCTGCAGTTAGAACTGATCGCAGCCAACCAGCGCCTGCGCACCTATATGGCCGAACCTCTGATCAAACATCTATTGAGCAGCCCAACCCCTCCCCAACTGGGTGGCGCCCGTGAACTGGTGACCGTGCTTTTTCTCGACTTTGCCAACTTCACGCCGCTCTCTGCACAACTTCCACCCGACGAAGTCGTACAGATTCTCAATGAGTATTATGCGTTTCTGCCCAACACAGTCATCGAAAACGGTGGCTTCGTGGACAAGATCATGGGGGACGGTTTTATGGCGATCTTCAACGCGCCGACAACACAGATCGACCATGCGAGCCGCGCCGTGCGCAGCGCCATGGCCATGCGCCAGAAGACCCTTGCGTGGAACGCAGGACGGCCCCATAAACTGGCCGTGCGCATCGGCATCCATACAGGCGAGGCGGTGGTGGGGAATATCGGCACATCGATGCTGATGAACTACACTGCGATTGGCGACACAGTCAACCTGGCCAAACGGATCGAGGAAGCGTGTGACGACAACCAAATCCTCGTCTCAGTCGACACCTATCGCTATCTGGACCTGAAACATCCCAGTATGCAGGATGTCATGCTCGAACCGCGCGGGACTCGCCAGTTGAAAGGGCGCTCAGCCAGTATCGAAGTCTACTCGGTCGACGAAGTGCGCCAACCGGTCACCGACTGAACGACACTTCGTTATGGCTCGGCCAAGAAATCCGCCACGATATGCTGCACGCGCCGATCGTAGACCATCAACGCATGGGCTGGATTGATGATGCGCTGCGCTTCGCCAACCGGCAAAACCGAGCTGTTGGCCGGCAGCACTGTTAAATCCAACGGTGTCCAAATCGATAGAAATGGGCGAGCAGCAAGCTCATCCAGGTTTGCGTTGAGCGACGTGATAAATGTACTTTCCGGCGCCATCTGGAGCAGGGCAGGCTGCCAGGCCAGCCTGGCACCCAGCGCGCCGC
>CAIRNL010000777.1 GCA_903879975.1 uncultured Chloroflexota bacterium
AAGCGATCGCCAAAGTCGCGGTTCTTCTGAAATTCTGGGAGAATCTCTACCGCTCTGCGGTATCGCCAGGAAGCAGGCGGCAGCCGTCCCCGTTGCAACGCTTACAGCTTCGCCAACGCCTCGATCACGGCGGCTGATGCTTCCTGCTGGATGTTGTGGCCGGCGCCGGGGAGGATGGTCAACCGTGCACCGGGCTGCATAGCGGCCAGGGAGCGGCCGTTCTCCACACCGGCGATGCGATCCTGCTCACCCCACAGTACGTGGGTAGGCGTGGTAACGGCAGCCAGCCGGGCGGGCAGGTCTTTCTGCTGGCCAGGCAGCCAGCGCACCAGCCCGCGAAAGGTGCGAAAGAAGGCACGGCGTTGCTCGTCGCTCCACACCCGCTGATTGACCCGTTCAAAAAGCAGCGAGCGGTCCGCCTCAGGCAGCGCATCGAGATCGGCATAGTAGGGACGCAACGAGTCGAAGGCAGCCTGGGGGTCCTTGCGCAGCCGCGTGTAGAGCCATTCGCCGATGCCCGGCGCCAGAAACATCGCCGTCGCCAGGTCCAGCTTGCGTGCAGCGGCGACCAGCCCGCCGTCGAGCAAGGCCAGGCGATCGATACGGCTCGGCTGCTCCAGCGCCAGCCAGTGTGACGTGATGGCACCCAGCGAATGGCCGGCCAGAGCCACACGTTCGAGTGCCAGGGTATCGAGCACGTCGAGCAGAACGCCCGCAAACCACGGCACGGAGTAGGGGGCGTCCGGTTTGTCTGCCGAACCCAGGCAACTGGCGCCGGAGTGCAGTGTGCGGTATGCTTAGCTCCACCATGCACTATGATCGACCCAACCCGCACGCCGCCGACCTGGACGAGCTTGCCGACCGCTTCCGGCGCTTTGCCACGACCGAGGTAGAAGAGACTTCGCCGCTCTATCATGCGCTGGCGTTGGCTGCAGCCGGCGATCGTGACCTGCTGCTGCTCGCCGCTGCAGTGCAACCCGGCCAGCCGCCGGCCAACATGCTTCTGGGAGCAGTCCACCTGCTCCTGCTGCGCGCGCCCGACCACGAACTGGCCGCCTTTTTCCCCGACCTGACCGCCACACCGGGTGCGCCGGCAGCCGCAGTTCCGGCATTTCGTGCCTTCTGTGTCGCGCACGCCGGCGAAATTGACGCGGTGCTGCGCAGCCGCCTGGTACAGACCAACGAGCTGCGCCGCTGCGCCTACCTGCTGCCGGCGTTCAGTCACGTCGCCAACTGCGCCCAGGCGCCGCTGGCCCTGGTCGAGGTGGGCGCCAGCGCCGGGCTCAACCTGCTCTTCGACCGCTACGCCTATCGCTACCGACTCGGCGGCCTGGCCCTCGAGGCCGGCGACCCGGCCTCGCCGTTGACGATCGACACGAGTTGCACCGTACGTGCCGGCACCCCATTGCCGCTGGACATTCCTGACATCGCCCAGCGCGTCGGCATCGACCTCAACCCGGTGGACCTGGCCGACGACGAAGCCTATGCCTGGCTGCGCGCCCTGATCTGGCCGGAGCATATCGACCGTGCGGCCCGGCTGGCCCAGGCGCGCCGGCTCTGGCTGCGTGCGCCACCCCGTCTCGTGCGCGGCGACGCTGTGGCTCGACTGCCCGCCGTGCTCGATGGCGTGCCGGAAGAGGCCGTGCCCGTCATCTATCACACGCATGTGCTCAACCAGTTCACACCGGACGCAGCTGCGGCGCTGGAAACGATCCTTGTCGACCGCTCGGCGCGACGCACGCTCTACCGCATCGGCAACGACCTGGGCGGGGGCACACCCAAGCAGTATGTGCTGCGCCTGCGCGTCTACCGGCGTGGTATCATGCAAGAAACAATTCTTGCCCATAGCGATGGCCATGCCCGCTTCATTGATTGGCTGGCTTCACCATGATTGGAGGCATCCATGCGTATTCTTCTCATCGGCGGTTCCGGCCTGATCAGCACGCCCATCACGCGCTTCTTACTCGAACGCGGCGACGACGTCACGCTCTACAACCGCGGGCAGACACCGTTGCGCGTCGACGGGGTGGTGCAGCAAGTTGCGGGTGACCGTGACGATTTCCCAACCTTTGAGGCGCAGATCGCCGGCCTGGGCCGTTTTGATTGTGTCATCGACATGGTCTGCTTCACGCCAGCACAGGCCGAGAGCGCTGTGCGCGCCTGTGCCGGACGGACAACGCAGTTCATCTTCTGCAGCACGGTCGACGTCTACACGCGGCCGGCGCCGAGTTATCCGTACTGCGAAGATTCACCGCGCGACGCCGTCAGCGACTATGGTCGCAACAAGGCTGCGTGCGAGGACATATTCCTGACAGCGCATGCGCGCGGCGACTTTGCCGCCACTATCATCCGCCCGGCCATGACCTACGGCGAAGGAGGACCCATCGTGCACACCTTTGGCTGGAGCACGACCTATCTCGACCGCATGCGCAAAGGCAAACCCATCGTCGTGCACGGCGATGGACAATCGTTATGGGTGACATGCCATGTCGACGATGTAGCCTGCGCGTTCGTGGCAGCTGTCGCCAACGAACGTGCCCACGGCAAGGCCTATCACACAGCAGGCAACAACTGGATGACGTGGAACCAATTTCATGCCGGCGTGGCCCAGGCACTGGGTGTAGCGCTGCCTCGTCTGGTGCACATTCCCACCGACGTGCTTTCCGCCATTGCGCCGGAACGCGCCAACATCACGATCTTCAATTTCCAGTACGATACCATCTTCGACACTGGCGCTGCCCAGGCCGACCTGGGCTTCGTACAGACCATTGGCTGGGTGGAGGGTGTACGCCGCACTGTAGCCTGGTTGGATGCCAATCGCCCTCTTGCGAACAGTGATTTGGATCCCTACGAGGATCGGCTTATCGAGGCATGGGACCGGCTGGTGAGAATGCTGCCGGCAGATGAATAGAGGGGAAGGGGCAGAATTCTCCGTCCTCCTACCACGCAGTGGTTCCCCCGTCCACTGCAATTGCGGCTCCTGTGACGAAGCTCGACGCGTCACTGGCCAGGAACAGGGCGAGACCCTGGATCTCTTCCAGCTCGCCCCAACGCCCCAGCGGGATCTTGGCAACGAAGGAATGGTAGACGGTAGGGTCAGCGAGGATCGGCAGATTCATCTCCGTGGCAAAGGGACCGGGCAAGATCGCATTGACGGTGATCCCATGAGCTGCCCATTCGAGCGCCAGCACACGCGTCATCTGCAGCAGCGCCCCTTTGCTGGTGGCGTAGGGCGTGCGGTCGGCCATCCCGATCACTGACAGCATGGAGCCGACGTTGATGACGCGCCCGTAGCCGCGCGCCTTGAAATGCGGCGCCAATGCCCGGCAGAGCAACCACGGCCCGCGCACGTTGACCGCCTGCACAATCTCAAAACTCTCTATCGTCAGTTCTTCGATAGGACCGCGGATGTTGATGCCGGCGTTATTCACCAGGATATCGACCTGGCCGAAGTCGCCCAGCACGTTGCTGACCAGGGCCTCCACCTGCGCCGGGTCGGTGACGTTCACTGCGTAGCCGGCGCAATGCGTACCGCCATGCGCGGCCAATTCACCGGCAACCGCACCGGCTTCATCGCCATGGCGGCTGGCGACGATCACGCTGGCGCCGGCCTCCACAAAGGCCTGTGCCATGCTACGCCCCAGCCCTTTCGTGCCACCCGTGATCAAGGCGACGCGGCCATCCAGACGAAAACGATCCAGAATCGACATGCCTCCTCCTTTGGCTGTTGTTCGGCTACCGTGATGGGAGTTCGTGGTCGCTAGAATGGGTGATCATACGGAACCGATATCCAGCCGGGAAACGGCTTGCAGTCCTTCAACGGTAGTAGGCTGACAGCAGCGTGTCAAAGAGCGCCGTCTGAATCTGCTCTTCCCAGCGGTAGAAGCCGGAGTAGGTGCCCTTGTATGTCTCCGGGTCGCAGCCTGTGCCGCCGATGATATAAACAAAGCCCAGGTCGCGTGCTGGGTCGAACAGCATGGCGCTGAGCAGGCCATAGGCATCGCCCGTATGTCCCCACAACTGTGGCGACGGAGCGGCGATGATGCGATCGCCCGGGCCGAAGCGATCTGCCGGCGCATTGATGATGTGGTGGAGTCCCAGGCCAAAGGCGCGCATGAGGCCGCCATAGGGATCGCCGTTTCCCAGGCCCGGGTCAAAGCGCCACTGGTCAGTCAGAATCTGCTGCACCGTTGCGGGCGCCAGCACGCGGCCATGGGCACCCTGTCCGCCATCCAGAAAGAGCTTCATGACCGCCAGCAGGTCGCGGGCAGAGATGCGCAGACCACCCTGCGGCGAAAAAAGTGTGCCGTTAACGCCGGGCACATACGCATCCAATCCTGCCAGTGGGGCAGGGCGAATGCCGCCATAATCGTCCACCTGTGCACACCAGGGCGCGCCGGCATCCCATACTCCGTCCCGCTGACGGCGATAGAGTGTAGCCAGTTCGGCAAAACCAGCATCGCTCAGAGAGCACACATTGAAGGAAGCGTCGATACCCAGTGGCGCCAGGATATGCCGGTCCACATACAGGTCGAAACGCTCGCCTGCAATGCACTCAATGAGTGTGCCCATGACGCCAAATCCCAGATTGCAATAGGCGAAGTAGCGGCCGGGCGCGCAGTCGGTGCCCGCGCAGGGCGCAGCGAAGTGTGCGTCCGGCGCGCCGTATGGGCTGTCGGGCTGGAAGACCGACGCCAGGGTGACCGGCAGCGGAAACGCGTATATCGCCCCGTCGCGCAGAGATGATGTGTGCGTGAGCAACATGCGCGTGGTGATGGGCGTCTCCGGCCAGTGAGGGTTGCGCAAGCGCCAGCCGAGATAGTTGCTCACATCGGCGTCGAGATCGAGCCGGCCGGCCTCAACGAGCTGCATGACAGCCAGTGTGGTAACTGTCTTGGAGATGGAGGCAATGCGAAATTTCGTATCCAGGGTAACGGACAGATTGTGCGCCGGAGCGGGCGCATCGATCGTGCGATACCCCCACACATAATCATAGATCACGGTATTACGTTCATAGACGGCAACTGCGAGACCCGACAGATCGGCACCCGGCGTCTGGGCGATGGCCGCAAGGCGGCTGTTGAGAATAGCGATTGCGTTGCCGGCAAGCATCAGCTCAACACCATACAGCTTTCCTGCGTGAAATAGGTCGTCAGCGTCGAGCCGACAGCAGGAACCGAAAGCTGTGGATTGTTGAATTCGTCGACCAGGAGGGTTATGTCGCCAACCTTGAGATGAATTCGGGCCACAGCACCTAGAAAGGCGACGTTTTCCACCACGCCGCTCAGCATATTCTCGGCCGCAGCGCCAGTCGGGTGCAGATAGAGGAGTTCCGGCCGCAGGGCCACTTTGACTGTGTCGCCATTGCGACGCCCGCCCAACGCTGTCGCCGCCACGGTGATCGGGCGACCCGCCAGCTGTACCTGACCGGCCGCAGCATCCACCACGATGGCGTCGTGCAGATTGAGCGTGCCGACGAAGGTTGCCACGAAGGCAGTCTTGGGGAAGTTGTAGATCTCGAAGGGCTGGCCGACCTGTTCGATGACACCGTGGTTCATCACCACGACACGGTCGGAGAGCGACAGCGCCTCCTCCTGATCGTGTGTCACGTAGATAGTCGTGATGCCAAGCTGGCGCTGGATGGAGCGAATCTCGTTACGCAGCGAGACGCGGATCTTGGCATCGAGCGCTGAGAGCGGCTCATCGAGGAGCAGCAATTTGGGGCGAATGGCGATCGCGCGCGCCAGGGCCACGCGTTGCTGCTGCCCGCCGGACAGCTGGTAGGGGTAGCGGCTGCCCAGCTGTTCGAGCTTGATCAGTGACAGCATCTCTGCGACGCGCTGCTTGACGTCAGCCTTGGATGCGCCCTTCACCTTCAGCCCGAAGCCGATATTGTCGGCCACCGTCATATTGGGAAAGAGCGCATACGACTGGAAGACCATGCCAATATTTCGTTGGTTAGGGCGTTCGTTCGAGATTTCCTTGCCGTCCATGACAATGGCACCGGCTGTAGGGGTCTCAAAGCCCGCAATCATGCGCAGCGTCGTCGTCTTTCCACAGCCGCTAGGGCCGAGAAACGAAACAAATTCGCCCCTCTCGACATCGAGCGTGAAGTCCTCGACCGCTGCGCTCTGGGCGTTGGGAAATACCTTGCGTGCATTCGTTAGCGATAGAAAAGCCATAAGATCCCATCAAATCATGCTGAAGCGGTTTGATCAATGCGCGCCCGTGGTCGTCCCCCCCTGGCTGCGCGTGATGCGGTCGATGATGCCCATAGCCAGCCAGGTCAGGCCAAACGAAACGATAGTCAGCGCCGCCGGCTCATAGACCATATGGTTGCCGATGAGCGCCAGATAGGGGCCAAATGCCGGCCGGCCTAGGAAAGTAGCGATGGTCAATTCGCCAACAACGATAGCAAAGGTCAGCAGCGCGCCGCTGAGCAGCGCCGAACGCAGATTGGGCAGGATGATGCGCCATAGGATCGTGCCCCAACCCGCGCCCAGACTCTGTGCAGCCTCAGTCAGCGTAGCCACATCCATAGCGCGCAGGCCGTTGTCTACCGCGCGATACATGTAGGGCAACGACAACACCACGTAGCCAGCCACGAGCAATAAATCGGTGCTCAGGCTGCTGTTGGTAAGTGGTGGCAGGATGGGAATGCCGAAGAGCACAAGCGGACGACTGTAGGTCTTGATCAGGCCAAAGACGAGCACGATGGCCGGGATGACAAAGGGCATGAGCGTGATGAACTCCACGACCGGGCGCATGCGCGGAACACGCAAGTGAACCCAGTACGCGGTCGGCACCACAAGCAGGAGGCTGAAGATGATCGTCAGCACGGCCATGACGTTGGAATAGAGAAACGTCTCGGCAAATTTCGGGTCGGCAAAGGCGGTCTGATAGGCAGCGAGGCTGAACGTGCCGCGTTCCTTTTGCAGCGAGAAGACGAACGTACCCCAGAGCGGAATAATGAAATAGAGTGCGCCCAGCACATACCAGAACCAGGCGAACCAGCTAACCCGTCGTGCCATGATGCCTCACTTCAACCACCGCTCGGAGATGCGTTGGAGCCATGAATAACCGAGAATCGTCACCGCCATGACGACGACCATGCCCAGCGCCATCGCATAGCCCAAATTGGGATTACGCAGGACATCGCCGCGCATCTGAGCGCCGATTTGGATCGTGATCAAGTTGAGCGTACCACCGGTCAAGGCGTAGGCCGTGGCATAGGCGCCAAAGGCATTGCCAAAGAGCAGGAGCATCGTACCCAGCAGCGACGGCATCAAGATGGGCAGCCCAACCCGCCACCAGTACTGGAGGGTGCTGGCGCCCAGGCTCTCGGCTGCCTCACGCCAGTCGCGCTTGATCCCCTCAATAGCCGGAATCATGATCAGCAGCATGAGCGGAAACTGGAAGTACAGGTAGGTCACACTCAAGCCGACAAAGCTGTACAGGTTGAAACCGGCGCCGTAGAGGTTCCAGCCAAAAAGGTCACGCAGGATCACTGTGACAAGGCCCGTGCGCCCCAGCGTGGAAATAAAGGCGAAAGCCAGGGGTACGCCGGCGAAGTTCGATGCCACGCCGGCAAAGGTGAGTGTCACAGGGCGCAGCCAGCGCGGGAGATTGCCCACCGTCAACGCGTATGCCATGAAGAAGCCCAGCAGCCCACCGCCCACAGCGGTTATCGCACTGACGCGGATGCTCAGCCAGTAGGATTCTGGAATCGGCGGCTGGAACAGGCCTGCGATGTTGGCGAACGTGAAGCTACCATCGAGCGTACGAAAGCTATCGATGAAGAGCGAAGCGGACGGCAAAACAATGAAGAGGATCGCGAAGAGAAAAAAGGGAAGC
>CAIRNL010000778.1 GCA_903879975.1 uncultured Chloroflexota bacterium
CATCGTGCCCCAGGCACCTAGACCACCCCAGCCGTGGAAGGCTAATGTTGTGCGTGGCGTCGTGGCTGTGTGCGTTCTTGCCGCTGGCTGGGTGCTCTGGTTGAGTAGCACGGTTGAAGATGGCGCCGGCGTCGAGCCGGCCATTGCGGCTGAGCTTTCGACTGCTGCCGATCCCGCTACAGTTTTGGGCCTGCGCCCTACTTTCACGCCGGCACCGGCCGCCACGTCCCTGCCCGCCATCGACACCAGCGAATTGGCTCAGATTGTCATCGTCACGCCGACGCCTGACCCGCGTCGTGCAGTGACTGTCGCTGGCGCAGCGATCGCTCGCCCGCTAGCAGTAGATGGTGCAGAGCGCGCTACCCTCGATCTGATGGGATTGCTGCCCATCGACGATAGTGCCTTTCCGCCTCAGCTGCGTTTCGACCTCTCGAATGTGCGCATTCCGCCCGTGGTGGAAGAGGTTGTCGAATCGCCCATCACGCAGGTGGAGATCATCCCAATCCCGGGTCTTGCAGTAGTGCCTGCCGAAACATCGGAACCGGCGCTGGCGCCCGAGCCTGAACCGTTGCCTGCTGCTGTCGTTGAAGTGGGACCTACGCGTGCCTGGTCGTCATTCGTGCCCGCGTCGCCGGAAGAAAACGACCATTTCTGGGTTCAATCGGCGTTCCTTGGCACGGAGTACAACGCTGTCGCCGCCCCTAGCTACCAGTTTGGCTCCACCGGCGGTGGCCGCTATCGTCCCCACCATGGGCTCGACATTGCTAACCCATCGGGCACCCCTGTCATGGCCGGCGCCACCGGCACTGTCATCCACGCAGGTCTGGATGATCCAATCGCCCAGGGACCCTACCCGAATTTCTACGGCAACACGGTCGTGATTCAACTAGAACGCAAACTGCCTGTCGCCAGTGGCGAACTGGACGTCTTCCTGCTGTATGGCCACTTGAGCCGCGTGACCGTGACGGCGGGCCAGCGTGTTCAGCCCGGTGATATCGTTGGCGAGGTGGGCATGACGGGCATTGCCATTGGCCCGCATCTTCACGTGGAGATACGAGTCGGGGAGAACACCTATCAGAACAGTGTCAATGCCTACCTATGGCTCAAGCCAACGCCGGGCGAGGGTGTCGTAGCAGTGCGCCTCATTACAGCAGATGGTCGATCGTGGCCAGCTGCCCGGCTGACACTGGCCCGCTTCGAGGAGGGGCGTGCTGTATGGGGACGCATGATCGAAACCTATCGCGATGATGAGAATATTGCTCCCAACCCGGCATGGGGCGAAAACGGCGCGATGGGGGATGTGCCAGCCGGCTACTACGTGCTGGTGGGCAACGTCAACGGCGAGGCGGTGCGCGCTGAATTTTTTGTGCGGGATGGTCAGACGACGTTCGTTGAAATCCGCACAGCGCAGTAGTCGCTTATTCCTTGCGCTCGAGCACAGGGGGAACCAGGCTTGGGGTGGGTATAGGCTGGACCGCATCCATCGGCTGTTTTTTGTGCCCCCACACCATGATCCCCGCTATCAGCATGCCTGCTGCACCGAGCAGCATATCGCGTCCACGAATCAGTAGGCTGAGACTGACGCCAGCAGCTGGATTTTGCCCTAACGCGCGCATGGCCAACATCTGGCTGGCCTCTAATGCACCCAACGCAGCGGGCAGCGGTAGCAGAATGGCGACGCGTGCCGCCAGCAATGCTGCCACTGACTCGGGCAGCGTCAGTCCCAACCCCAGTACGCTGGTCATGAACCAGAACTCGGCGACGATGGCGGCCCAACTGAGTGCCGATGCCCCGAACGCTAGCAGCAGAATCATGGGATGGCGCCGGCAGAGGACAATGCTCTGCCCTTCGCTTTGGCGCACTGTGCGATAGAAGGTACCCTCCGTCAACGTGCCGTAGCGGCGGCCAAACTGGCGCACAACGCGTTGCCAGCCCTGGTCGAGCCAGTTCAGCCCTGCGGAGAGTGGATGCCAACCCAACCACAGCGCCACCAGTACCAGAACCGGCAACGCCAGCAGCAGCAGGCTGGCAATCAAAAGGGGCTCGTCGCCGACGCCAGGCAGCACTTGCCAGCGCAGGATGAAGAGCACACCCAGCGTCAGGAAGGTAAAATTGGCCAGCATCTCCAGCACCTTGTCGAGCACAACCGCTGCAATTGACACGGATACTGGAACCTTGTGCCGAGCCGTTGCCAGATAAACTTGCAGCGGCTCACCGCCGAAGTGCGGCCCAGGCGTGAAATAGCTGACGGCAAAGGTAGCCAGCCGGTAGGCGATGAGGTGGTGGTAGGGAAGCGCGTAGCCCTGGGCATAGAGCAGTAGCCACCAGCGCGCGCTGAAGGTCGCCAGCACCACCCCATTGGCGGCTAAGAGCAGCAGCAATTGGCCAGGCTGCAGGCGACGCAAATAGTCCCATACCTCGCCGAGATTGACGGCGCGCAATGTCAGCCAGAGCAGGCCGATCGCCAATGCCAGCCAGAAAAGCCGCAGAACGACTGAGCCTGACAGCGGACGCCGGCGCGTCAGGGCGCGCAGTGCAGCCGTCATGCACTCGCCTCGTTGCGTGTCCCCAACTTGGCATGTACGTAGTATTCCTCTGGCTGCCAGAGGGCAAGCATGCCGCCACCGGTGTGCAGCACCAGGACGGCGCATGCCAACAGCAGCGCGTTGTCGGGATTCAGCCCTGCATGGACCGCATGGAAGCCAGCCAGGAAGGCGATCGCCAGCGCCGCACCGCGGCTGAGGATGCCCAGCAGGAAGCACACGATCATCAGACCAGTCAGAAGGATTGCCCACACGTTCCACTGTTCCGACTCAGCCAGCGGCCACAGCAACAGGATCGCCAGCGCAGTGCCGCCGGCGCGCGCCACAAGCGGCAGCCACTGCTCGACAACGCGCTTGGCATCACGCCGTACGCGTCGATAAGGGGCCGACAGGGGAGCCAGCACACCGCTGACGACGAACCAATCTCGCACGAAGCTGAGCACGAGCGGCACGGCAAAGAGCCAGGCAGTAAACATGGCAACTTCCACCGTCCAGGTAGGCCAGAGCACAACAGCGATGAAGCTGGTTTGGATACCTGCGATGACGCGCCGGTGATCGCTGGCCGTCATGTCGAAATTTGGTTTGCCCAGGCGTGTGCGGATCCACATGCCCAACACGAAAAGCTGGCGGCCGAGTCCCAGAATCAGGTACCACACCGGCAGCCGGCCGTACTGGATGCCAAGTCCCACCGCAATCAGGATGCCGAGTCCATCAAACTCCATATCGAGGATGCCGCCAAGTTTGCTCTCGCGTCTGGTGTAGCGGGCGACGAAGCCATCGAAAAAGTCGATGACTCGCTCTGCCATGTAAAGGATGGCTGGCGCCCAGGCCAGTGCACCCTGCGGCTGCGGGCCAAAGAGGAAGCCTGCCATCAGGCAGGTGAGGAGCCCGCGCGCCAGCGTCATCCCGTTGGCCATGCCGAGGGTCGGAAACAGCACCGCTTCATCCGGGCGGTGATTGAACTGCAGCGCCCACCACAGGATCACCATCTGCACGAGCATAGTGGCGACAGCCAAGAGCAGCCAGCGCGCCGCATCGGGCGCAGGCCACACGCGCAGTATGCCAGCATAGCCGCTGCCCAGCACGATTAGATACGCCGCAGCCACCCATAGCCATTGCCGGCGCAAACTGGCCAGCCGTCGATCATGGGTTGCTCTGTCAGCAAGCTGTCCCTGTCCAGTCATAGGAAACCATTACCCAGAAGGATATGAGAGCGATAGATGAATCGGATCGTCTGGTTCACACGACATCAGCCGACGCGTCGGGCGTAGATGTCGCCGGAGCTGGATGCCTCCGTCAGCGCCGCCAGCCAATCAGCCAGCGCCCTGGCATCCAGCCACTGCGGTGACTGCAGGCGATGTTGCTCGCCTGGCGACCAGTTGAACTCATAGCGGCCTAAGACTGCCAACCGGTCGAGACAGGCAAGCGCCATCTCCCGTGTCGCCGGGATATATTCGAAGGAGAGCGCCGGCAGTGGCTGTGACAGTCCACGCAGTACTTCGTGCTCAAAGCCCTCGACGTCGATCTTGCAGAAGGCCGGCGCACCGAAGCGCGCGATGAGGTCGTCGAGCGTTGTGACTTTTACCCGGACAGCGTCTTCCCAGCGCACCGCAGCAAAGGAGTCCGACTGGCGCACCGCATCGATCCAGTTCTGCGAAAGCGTCGTCACGGTGGGCGTCCTGGCACTGACCATCAGTGTTGCCTGGCCCGCCTCGGCGCCGACCGCTTCCTCTACGAGCGTGATGGAGGGCGAATGGCTATACCACCGGCGCAGCAGGGCAATACAGGCTGGCTGCGGCTCGACGCCAATCACGCGCGCGCCGAGGCGCGACCAGGCGAACAGCCGGTTGCCCACGTGCGCGCCCAGGTCGAAGCAAAGATCGCCCGGTGCAATCAACTGAGCATAGAACTGCTGCATGCGTCGCAGCTTGATCGGGTTGCCGTAGTAAACGGCAATGGAACGTAACAATCCTGCCCACTGTTGCACACTGTGAATGCCGGGTATTCCGGCCATACAGGCTCTTGTCCGAGTTTTGCTAGCCCAGCGACGCCAGGCAGAGAACCACGATTCCTCATGCGCTGTGCCTGGGGAGAGCATTGCACTTCCAGGCGCTCGGCGCAGTTTTCAGCAGAATACCACAACGGAAACAAAGCGGAAGTACGCCCCATTCCTGCCCGCTACAGCTGCATCTACAATAAAAACGGTTCGGTGCATCGGGCGCGCCGAACCGCAATTCGCTTGCTGGACAGGTGGAGATGTGCCGCCATGCTACCCGTCGAGCGTTTTACACGTCGAGGTTGTCGACGTAATCGTCGTATTCTTCGGCGTTCATCAGGGTGGCCAGCTCGGCGTCAAGGGTGGCAGTCGGCTTGACCTTGAAGAACCAGGCGGCATACGGCCGATCGTTGACGATCTCCGGCGTGTCTTCCAGAGCAGCATTGACCTCGATCACCTCGCCGCTGACCGGCGCGTTGACATCCTCAGCGGCCTTGACCGACTCGACGGTTGCTGCCTGCTGACTTGCCGTAACGCTGTCGCCCACCTCGGGCAGGTCGACATAGACGACATCGCTCAGTGAGTCTTGCGCATAGTCAGAGATGCCGACGACGGCAATGCCATCTTCCAGGCGCACCCACTCGTGGCTCTTGGCGTACTTGACGCTCTTGTCCAGTTTGTAGCTTGCCATGATTTCTCCTTTGGCTTGAGTTCGTTCCACCGACGTGTCGGGCACCCTGCGGATACCGGACAACGAGATGATGCTATTTGTACTGCGGTTTATAGAATGGCCGTTTGATGACGACTGCTTGCTTGGGTTGACCGCGCACGATTACGTCGACGCGAGTGCCCAAGGCACTGTAGTCGCGCGGCACCAGTGCCATCGCTAGAAATTTGTCGAGCGTCGGGCATTTCATGCCGGACGTGACCTGGCCGATGACCTGGCTGTTGACGGCGATCTCATAATGCTCGCGCGGCACCGCTTTGTCAACCATCTCCAGCCCGACAAGGACACGTGCAGGCTTTTCCAGCTTGACTTTGAGCAGGGCGTCGCGGCCAATGAAATTTTTTGTCCACGAGAGGGTCCAGCCCAGGCGTGCTTCCAGGGCGTTGATCTGTGAGCTCAACTCGTGGCCGTAGAGTGGCATGCAGGCTTCGAAGCGCAGACTGTCGCGCGCCGCCAGGCCACAGGCCAGCAAGCCAGTCTCTCGGCCGGCGTCGAGCAGTAGATTCCAGAAGGCTACCACACCGTCGACAGGCACGTAGAGCTCGAAACCATCCTCGCCTGTATAGCCGGTGCGCCCGGCGATGACCTGCATGCCGCCGATCTCAGTTTCAATCGCTGTGCGCGTGGCGACCGTGCTCAGTGGATAGCTGGTGAGCTTTTGCAGAATGTTTTCTGCCTGGGGTCCTTGCAACGCCAGCATCGCCAGCTCGTCGGAACGCTCGATCAGCGCAACATGGTAACCTTGCAGATGATGCTCAATCCACTCCCAGTCCTTGGCTCGATTGGCAGCGTTGACAATGATAAGCCAGCGTCCGTGCAATTTGTAGAGAAAGATATCGTCGACAATCGTGCCGTCTGCATAGCACAGAACGCTGTAATGGGCATCGCCCTCATTCATCTGCGCAATATCCCATACCTGTAAATTCTGCAGGCAGGCATCTGCATCGGGGCCGCTCAGCTCGAACTGGCCCATGTGATCGATGTCGAAAAGGCCGGCAGCCGTGCGTACGGCGTGGTGTTCTGTCGTGGGGCCGCTGGGATATTGAACCGGAAGCTCATAGCCGGCAAATTCCACCATGCGCCCGCCCATGGCGACGTGCGTGTCGAAAAGCGGCGTGCGAAATAACACAATGCACTCCTTTGCGTCAAGTGAAATGGCCGGAAGCAGCGCGCCGTCGCTATGGAAGAGCGTAGCGGTGCGTCCCTGAACCTGTGGCAGATGAGAGCAGTATAAATCTGGGCACCAACCAATGCCAAACAGGCCTATCTGATGTGCTCCGATGGTGCTGGATCAGTCGCTCAAATGCTCGGCTGGTGGCTCTCCAGATTCCGCCATCTGATCGAAGGCGGACAGTGCTTGCTTGAGATTGAAGCGGAACTGATAGGCCTTGCGGCCAGAGCCGCTTTTCTGCCATGGGCGCGGTCCCTCCAGAGGTCGGTAGTTGACGCCATAGGCATCAAGCCGCGCCAGATGCTGTGCCAGCCGGC
>CAIRNL010000779.1 GCA_903879975.1 uncultured Chloroflexota bacterium
AAGTCGACGCTGATCAAGGGCATTGCCGGCATCTACCCGTTCAATGAAGGTGAAATTTACTTCGAGCAGAAGCACGTACATATCCATGGGCCACGCGATACTGCAGCCCTTGGCATCGAAATCGTCTACCAGGATCTCGCTCTGGCCGACAACCTGGACGTCGTTTCTAATATGTTCCTTGGTCGTGAGCGGGTCAAGACGCCGTGGCGCCTCGATGAGTCGAGCATGGAAAAGGCGGCGATTGCGACGTTGCAGTCGTTGGCGGTGACAACCCTGCGCTCCGTACGCCAGCCGGTAGCCGAGCTATCCGGCGGTCAGCGGCAGTCTGTTGCCGTCGCCAAGGCTGTCATGTGGAATTCAAAGGTCGTTATTTTGGACGAGCCGACAGCGGCGCTGGGCGTTGCCCAGACTCGCCAGGTGCTCGACCTCGTGCGCCGTCTGGCAGATAAAGGCTTGGCTGTCGTTGTCATTTCGCACAATCTGCATGATATCTTTGAGGTGGCTAACCGGATTACCGTGCTGCGTCTCGGCCAGCGCGTCGCCGTCTTCGAAACCAATAAGACCAACCAGCAGGAGGTGGTGCATGCCATCACCGCCGGTAAATTGGAACGTGTTCCAGGAATGGCAGAAGCTGCATGAGTAAGCAGGATCCTCAGACGAACAGCGGGCAGGCCATGCTTGCCGAACAGACAGTGTTGTCGACCTCCGGGTATATCTCCAGCTATTTCAAACGGATGCGATCGGGTGATTTTGGCACCCTGCCAATTGTGATTGGCTTGCTGATCATTGCCCTGATTTTTCAATCCCTGAATAAAAATTTTTTGACGCCGGTCAACCTCGTCAACCTCATCATTCAAATGGCTGGCCTGGCGACAATTGCCATCGGTGTGGTCTTTGTTCTGCTGCTGGGCGAGATCGATCTCTCCATCGGGTTTG
Organism: uncultured Chloroflexota bacterium; assembly: GCA_903879975.1. Classification (GTDB taxonomy): domain Bacteria; phylum Chloroflexota; class Anaerolineae; order Caldilineales; family Caldilineaceae; genus Caldilinea. The sequence goes on from CAIRNL010000779.1 coordinate 937, forward strand.
TCAGTGCTGTCGCCGGCGTGACAATGACGCTCTTGTTCCTGCCCCCCTTCAACCTGCCCTGGTTTCTGGCAATTCCCGCCGGCCTGCTGGTGGTGACTCTCATCGGCTTATTGCAAGGATCCATCATCACTGGCTTCGGCCTGCCCTCTTTTATCGTCACCCTGGCCGGTATGCTCGTGTGGAATGGCGTCGTTCTTCTGATGGTCGGAGCCGGCGGTACGATTATTTTGCAGGATGCAGTTGCCGTGGCCATCGCCAATGCGTTTCTCCCGGCTATGTGGGGGTGGATTCTAGCCCTGGTGGTCGTGGCCCTCTACGCGTTCAACACGCTCAGCTACAACCTCACCCGCCGGCGCGAAGGGCTGTCGGTGATGCCCACGCCACTCGTGCTGGCGCAGATCGCCGGCGTGTCCCTGCTGATCGTGGCCGCAGTGTATATTTGTAATCTCGACCGTGGCGTGCCCTTTGTCGGCGTACTGTTGCTGCTTTTTATCGTCATTTTTTCCTATGTTGCCACACGCACACCTTTCGGCCGCTACGTCTATGCTGTCGGCGGGAACGCCGAGGCAGCCCGCCGCGCCGGTATAGACGTCGACCGCATTCGGATCTATGTCTTCATGCTCTCGAGCTTCATGGCAGGCTGGGGCGGCATTGTCCTGGCATCCCGTCTGCGCTCAGTGGCGACGAACTCGGGGGGCGGAAGCCTGACACTGTATGCCATCGCCGCTGCCGTTATCGGCGGAACGAGCCTCTTTGGCGGTCGCGGGAATGTCATGAGCGCTCTGCTCGGCGCACTCGTTGTCGCAAGCGTTGATAATGGCATGGGGTTGCTGGGGTTGAGCGCCGGCGTCAAATTCATTATCACGGGACTCGTGCTGCTCGTCGCAGTTCTGGTCGATGCACTGGCCCGCCGCAGCCGCGTCAAGTCTGGCCGTGCCTGATTTCGATTGCCCGGGGATGCGCTGCTCCTTCTCAGCGATTGTAGACAGTCCCGTATGAAACAGCAGATCGAAGGGATTCTGATATGAAAGTGCTCGTCACCGGCGGCGCCGGCTATATCGGCAGCATCACCGTCGAACAATTGATCGAGGGGGGCGAGGAGGTGGTCGTCTTCGACAATCTCTACCAGGGGCACCGCGCGGCTGTGCACCCCGACGCCGTCTTCATTCAAGGCGATCTCAAGGATCGCAGCGCGGTCGACGCCGCGCTGGCCACACACAGGCCTGATGCCATCATGCATTTCGCATCGTACACCTTGGTGGGCGAATCGATGCAGCAGCCCTTCCTGTATCTGGGCGAAAACATTACCAACGGCCTGAACCTCCTGCAGAGTGCCAGCGAGCACGGCGTCCAGAAATTCATCCTCTCCTCGACTGCCAATCTCTTCGACAAACCCGAGCACATGCCGATTGATGAGAACGAGTGTATCGTCCCGGGCAGCCCCTACGGCGAGTCCAAGAATATCCTGGAGCGCTTGCTCTACTGGCTGGATCGCACGCAGGGGATGCACTACGCCTGCCTGCGCTACTTCAACGCGTGCGGCGCCTCACAGGAGCGCGGCGAGGACCACGACCCAGAGACGCACATCATCCCGCTCATCTTGCAGGTCGCACTCGGCCAACGCGCTGACTTCGCCATCTTTGGCGACGACTACCCGACGCCCGATGGTACTTGCGTTCGTGACTACATTCACGTGGTCGATCTGGCCCAGGCGCACATCCTCGCCTTGCACGCCTTGGACGGAGGCAGCCGTACCTACAACCTGGGCAATGGCCGGGGGTTCAGTATCAAGGAAGTGGTTGACATGGCGCGCACGGTGACGGAGCGTTCGATCCCCACTCGGGTTGTCGCACGCCGACCCGGCGATCCGGCCGTATTGGTGGCCAGCAGTGATAAAATCCGCCGTGAACTAGGCTGGGCGCCGCAGTACCCAGACTTGCGCAGTATTATGGAGACGGCGTGGAACTGGCACCTGTCGCATCCGAACGGGTACGCGCAATAGACTAGTACAGATGGGCGCAAATAGGCCGGCGGTTTTGTAGAGCGATTTGCCAAATCGCTCTACATGCTGCGCTGCTCCATCACTATCGATTGACTTAGGTCCATGTGTGCTAGCGATGTATCATTGATCAGACGGGAAGGCACGCCATCGACACCCGGCCATTCCTGTGCAGGTGACGCAAAATCAAGTGTCTGCTTCATTCCTGGTATAGCAGGGCCTGTGGTCGTCCAAAACAGTGAGGGGTGCTCCCTGGGCGTGGAGTCACCCCTCGCTTTCTACAAGTTTATCTGGCGGCACAGCCGCTGCACTGTTCGTTACAATCGTCAGCTGCTCAGCCGGCTGCTGCACTCTCGCCCGGCTCGGCAACTTGGATCAGTTCGATCTCGATATCGATGCTGATCTCCTTGCCGACGAGCCAGCCACCCGTCTCCAGCGCAGCGTTCCAGGTGAGACCCCAATCCTCGCGGTTGAATTTCGTCTGGGCGCTGAAACCGTAACTTGTCGTGCCCCAGGGGCTCTTGGCGTTGCCCTGATATTCGACATCTAGTACGACAGGTTTAGTGACGTCACGGATCGTGAGGTCGCCGAACAGTTTGGCGCTGGTATCGCCGGTCACCTCGACCTTGGTGCTCTTGAAGTGGAGTGATGGGTACTTTTCAACGTCCAGGAAGTCCGGCGAGCGCAGGTGCCCATCACGCTGTGCGTCCTTGGTGTTGATGCTTGCCGC
>CAIRNL010000780.1 GCA_903879975.1 uncultured Chloroflexota bacterium
CGTCTGGGCGGGCGTGGCTCTTGTTTTGATTTGGCTGTTGAAGCGCACCGGATGGGGGCGTCTCCTCTATGCGATCGGCGACAACGAGGTCGCAGTGCGGCTTGCGGGTGTGCGTGTCTGGCAGGTGCGCATTACCGCCTACATGATGTCGGGCGTACTGGGGTCGATCGCTGGGATTTTGCTGGCGGGCCGCACTGGCGCCGTCGATCTGCAGCTGGCCGGCGCGTTTCTCCTGCCGTCGGTGGCAGCCGCCGTGATCGGCGGCACTTCGATCTTTGGCGGCGTCGGCAGCTACACCGGCACGATTCTCGGCGCCCTGATTCTCAGTGTGCTGAACTCGATGCTCACCTTTCTTAACGTCGGCCAGGCGATCCAGCAGGTCGTCTACGGGCTGATCGTGCTGTCGCTGGCTTGGGGGTATGCGGGCCTGACGCGGCGTACCTGAGTCACCCGCTCAGGCGTTGTGGAGCGCATGGGCATTCGACGGTAGCTTGGTAAACAGCGTGGCGAACTTGCAAAATTTTGGTTTCTATCGATCAGCTTACTCTAGAACTCAAAACAATGTTCGGTGTTGGAATTTAGTTTGAGTTTTGCCGTGTCTACAACAAGAACAAAACGCCGCCTGCGTACCCAGCAGGCAATCCTCGACGCCGCCCGTTCCATTATCGTGGAGGATGGGCTGCCAGCCCTCTCCATGCGCACACTGGCTGACCGTATTGATTACAGCCCGGCTGGCTTGTACGAGTATTTCAGCAGCAAAGAAATGATTGTTGTCGCCGTCTGCGACGAAGGGCATCGCTCTCTTTTTGCGGCTATGGATCAGGTGGACAAGATGCTCTCGCCGATCGACTACCTGGTTGGCATTGGCCTGGCGTATATCCACTTTGCCCTGGAACACCCTGACTACTTCTTGGTGATGTTTACTGCGGCGCTGCCACCGGAGATGGCTGGAGCGACCACAGAGGAAGCTCAGGCCACGATGGTCAAATCGGGTCCTGCCTATGGCATCCTGATGGCTGCCATCCAGCGCGGTATCGATGCCGGCCTGTTCCATGTGCGACCCGGCTTTGGCCGAGACGAAATGGCCTATGCTGCCTGGGCGCTGGTGCATGGCATTGCCATGCTGCGCACTTCGGCCTTGCGGCACTTTCCCGCCGACCTGGCAGCATCCGACCACCAGGCGCTGCTGAATTTCATACGCGGCCTGACAGCAGCGTGAGGATACTCAGTGGGGAGGAGTATTCTGCCGGCCAGCGGCGACTGTGAACGCGATCGCACCATAGCCGACCACTTCCTGCCGTGAGCCGCAGGTGTCACCGGAATTGGCGTAGGCCAGCACATGGCTGTCCCAGTGCAGGTGTTGGGCGATCTGCATGAGGCAGAGCAGCGCTGAGAGACCGCACGCTTCGCCACGCTCTGCGCTGTCAATATCGTCGGCTGCAACTGCTTCTAACAGCTTCCGATCACGCTGCACCGCTTCAACGTACAAGTGATAGTGGCTCAGATCGGATGAGACAACGACGAGATCGGTCGACCGGCGCTCCAACGCAGCGGCCAGGAAAAGGGCGAGTGAGTTCAGCTCGGCCTCCTCATCGCAGAGCATGGGCACGATGGCGAAGCGACCGCGGAGGATATGCTGCAAGAAGGGAAGTTCCACCTCCAGACAGTGCTCTGGCGCGTGCGCCAGGTCGTCGACGTGCGCAATACCACTGCCCGCCAGCGCCTCTACCTGTTCGGTGGCAACGGGCACACTGCCCAGCGGCGTGGCAAAAGTCGCCGCGCTGCTCAGCCCAACGCCATGCACTGCCTTGAAGTGGGCAGGTCCGATCAGGTAGACGGTACGATCGATCGGTGGCAGATCTTGCAGGGCATCAAAGGCGGCGCCAGCAACCGTTCCGCTGCACGGATAGCCGGCGTGGGGTGCAACGACTGCGCGTACGCAACGCAACGGCTGCCGCTGTGCCAACGTCACGAAGTGTTGGACGGCGCCACGCAGCGCGTCGGCTGCCGCCGGATAGAAGCGGCCGGCGACTGCTGCAGGCCGCACGATGTGGCTATCTGCCGTGCGCTGTGTCATTGCCACACCCCTGCCAGTCTGGCACCACAATGCGGGCAGATGCCCGGCTCGCTCCAGAGGGTGCGGACATGA
>CAIRNL010000781.1 GCA_903879975.1 uncultured Chloroflexota bacterium
GGAACATGAATCCCACGGTCGAGTACATCATTAAGCAGGTCAAAGCCGGCACGTACACGGCCCAGGACCTCAAGGATTTCAGTATGTTTGCCAAGGGTGGCGCCAGCCTGGCCCCCATCAATGTCGACGTCGCCGGTGGTATCCCGCAGGAATTGATCGACCAGGTCACGGCCAAAGAGCAGGAGATCAAGTCCGGTGTTTTTCGCGTCGATATCAATGAAGCGCAGCCGCCGGCATCGAGCAAGAACTGACGATCGCGTTCCTGCCTATGCACGCTGTTGAAATGCACGGCATTACCAAGCGCTTTGGCGCGCTGGTAGCCAACGACCGTGTCGACTTTTCGCTACAACAGGGCGAGATTCACGCCCTGTTGGGCGAAAACGGCGCGGGCAAAAGCACTCTCATGCGCATTCTGTACGGCCTCTATCAGGCCAACGAAGGCGAAATCTGGATCGGCGGCGAGCCGGTGCACATCCACTCGCCGCGCGATGCGATTGCCCACGGCGTTGGCATGGTCACACAGCACTTTGCCCTGGCCGCGCCCCTGACAGTGACCGAAAATGTCATCCTCGGCCAGCGTGGTGGCTTTGGGTTGGATATGGCCAGGGCGCAGCAGCAGGTGCGCGCCGCGGCAGAGCGCTTCGCTATCGATATTGACCCGGCTGCCACGATCCGTAGTCTCTCGGTTGGCCAGCGTCAGCGTGTTGAAATTCTCAAGGCGCTCTATCACAATGCTCGTATCCTGATCCTTGACGAGCCGACCGCAGTCCTCACACCGCAGGAGGCCGACCAGCTTTTTGCCAATCTGCGCCACCTGCAACAAGATGGCCTGTCAGTCGTCTTCATCAGCCACAAACTCCACGAGGTGCTCAACATCACGGATCGCGTGACCGTTCTACGCAGCGGCAAGGTCGTCGACACGGTGTTCACCACCGCAGTCGATCGCAGCAAGCTGGCGCAGATGATGGTCGGACGCGAGACACTGCTCGCTGCGCGTACGGCAGCTGACAGTGCAGCGAGCAGCATCGTACTCGACTTGCAGGGTGTCTCCGCGCTCGACGACAAGGGGCTGCCTGCCCTCAAGGAGATCACCCTGTCGATCCACGCAGGCGAGATTCTGGGCGTGGCGGGCGTCTCGGGCAATGGACAGGTCGAGCTGGCACAGGTGTTGGACGGCACACGGGTGACGACAGCGGGTCGCATTACCATGAAGGGTCTTGACATCACGAACGCCTCGCCTGCTCAGGTCATGGCAGCTGGCATTGGGCGTATTCCGGAGGATCGTCACGCCAGCGTCGTGGGCGAGATGAGCGTGGCCCAAAACATGGCGTTGGAGCACCTGGATGAGTTCACGCACGGCGGCATTCTTGACAGGGGCCGGCTGCAGACGCACGCCGAGACGCTGATCGCTGCATACCAGATCAAGGCGCGCCCCGAGGATCGAATCCGTACGCTTTCCGGTGGCAACATCCAAAAAGTCATCCTGGCGCGCGTACTGGAGCGCAACCCGCAGGCGATTATCGTCGCTCAGCCGACGCGTGGCCTGGACATCGGGGCTACCGAGTACGTGCGCCACAAACTGGCCGAACAGTGTCACAAGGGCGCCGCCATTCTGCTCTTCTCTGAAGACCTGGACGAACTGCTGGAACTCTCTGACCGTATTGCCGTCCTCTACGAGGGGCGGATCGTCGAAATCCTGCCAGCGGCCGCTGCTGCGCCGGAACGCCTGGGCCTGCTCATGGCAGGCGGCCAGGAGGAATGAGGGCCATGCTCGGTATTCGCATTGAACGCGTGGCGCCCCCCTGGTGGGTGCGCATCCTGATCCCTGTCATCGCTGTGGCCGTGACCTTTCTGGTGACGTCGGTGCTGATCCTGCTCGTCGGTGCCAACCCAGTCGAGGCCTACTACTATTTCTTGATCGACCCGCTTTCCAGCCGCGTCAGCGCTATTGAGGTGCTGGTCAAGAGCACACCGCTGTTGCTGACGGGCGCCGCTGTTACCTGGGCCTTCACAGGCGGCTATTACAACATTGGCGCCGAGGGGCAGTTGTATGCGGGCGCAGTCGCTGCAACCGCCATCGGCCTGCAGATGGATGGTGTGTCGCCGTGGCTGGCGATTCCACTGATCTGTGCAGGCGGTTTTGCCGCAGGTTTACTCTGGGCGTTGACCCCGGCGCTGCTCAAAGTCAAGCTTGCGATCGACGAGGTGGTGACGACACTGTTGCTCAACTCCGTCATGCTCTTCATCGTGAGCGCGCTACTCAACGGGCCATGGCGTAACCCCGTGTCGCAGTGGCCGCAGTCGCCGGATATTGCTGCGGCCGCTATCTTTCCTCGCCTGCTGCCGCGCGCTCGGCTGCACTTCGGTTTCTTGCTGGCGATCGCCGTGCTGCTACTCGTCTGGTTTGTCTTTCGCTACACCAGCCTGGGCGTGCGAATGAAGGCCGTCGGGCTGGCGCCTTTGGCTGCGCGTTTCGCTGGCATTCATGTCGGGCGCACCTTGCTGATCGCAGCGCTGGTCAGCGGCGGCATCGCTGGGCTGGCTGGTGTGAGTGAAATTGCGGGCATCCACTACCACCTGATCGACGCCATCTCGCCTGGCTACGGTTACACTGGGATTATCGTGGCGACACTGGGCGGGCTGAATGTGTGGGGGATGGCGCTGGCTGCGCTCTTTATTGGGTTGATCGACACTGGTGCGCAGACAGTCAGCCGCGCATTGGGCGTGCCGGTCTACTTGGGCGATATGATCCAGGCAACCCTGCTCTTGGTAACGCTGGCGCTGCTGCCGCTGCAAGGCTATCGTATCCGCCGCAGGTAAATCATACGCTGGATTGCGATTCAGGTTCGCACATGAGCAATTCGGACTTTGTCTCTGCCAAGCAGGCAGCCGCCTTCCTGGCCGACTATTTCAAGATAGACGATCCTGTGGCTGTCATGCAGATTGGCGAAGGTGCCTGGTCACGCTGTTTCGGCTTTCGCCATGGCGGCGCCGATCTGGCGGTGCGCTTCGGCCGACACCTCGACGATTTTCGCAAGGATGAAGTTGCCGCTGCTTATGCCACGCGGCATTTGCCTGTCCCGGCAATGCTGGCGGTGGGGGCGGCCTTCGACGGCTATTATGCCATCTCGCAGCGCGCATACGGCGTGCCGCTAGAGAGCCTCACCCCTGACCAATGGCTGGAAATCCTGCCGGAGGTCGTGTCTGTGCTGGAGGCGATGCGCCTGGCTGATATTTCTGCCACAGCGGGCTTCGGCGGCTGGGATGCCGGTGGGCAAGGTTCGCACCCAACCTGGTCAAGCCACCTCTTGGCGGTAGCCGAGCACTCACCCGAGCACCGTACCTACGGCTGGCGCGATCGCCTGGCTGCTGTGCCGGAAGGCGAGGATGCGTTTGACTGGGGCATGAGACTGCTTGAGGCGACTGTTAGCGACGATATCCCTCGTTGCTTGACCCACTGCGACCTGATCAACCGCAATGTGCTTGTCGACGGTAGCACGATCACGGCGGTTTTCGACTGGGGCTGCTCGCGCTATGGCGACCACCTGTACGACTTGGCCTGGTTCGAGTTTTGGGCGCCGTGGCTGCCCAACCTTGATGTACGTCTCCTGCATGCCGGCCTGGAACAACACTGGCGCGTTGTTGGCTACGAGCCTGCTGATCTGGAGGAGCGGCTGAAGGCCTGCTATCTGCATATTGGCCTCGATCATCTCGGCTACAATGCTTTTATCGGCGACTATGCCACGCTGCTTGCAACAGCAGAACGCATGCGTGTGCTGGCGGCAGAAAGTGAACGTGCATGGACGTAGCAATCCTCTCGGCATTTCTGATCAGCCTTATCGCTGCTACGCTGCGTGTGGCGACACCCCTGCTGCTCGGCACTGTCGGCGAGATCATCAACGAACGGTCGGGTGTGCTCAACCTCGGCATTGAGGGCATCATGTTCCTGTCCGCCTTCGTCGGCTTCGCTGTGGCCGCACAATTGAACGCGGCCGGCATTGGCGCCTATCTGTGGCTGGGGCTGGCGGCAGCCGTTGTAGCCGGGATGTGCGCCAGCCTGTTGATGGGTTTTTTTGCCATCACCCTCGGCGTCAACCAGCACGTTGCGGGTCTTGGTATCACGTTGCTTTGCACGAGCCTGGCGCTCTTCGGCTTTCGTCTCGTCTTTGGCAGCAGCGATGTGCTGCCCTCGGTCGATCCTTTCCCACAACTGGCGTTCCTGGGCAGCGTGCCGGTCATCGCTCCCATATTCGAGCAGTACCTGTTGACCTATCTGGGGTTTCTGGTCGTCGTCCCGCTCACCTGGTGGCTATTCTACCGCACGCGCTATGGCCTAAACTTGCGCACTGTAGGCGAGAACCCGGAGGCGGCCGACGCTGCTGGTGTGAGCGTGGCGCGTACACGCTATCTTGCGCTGGCGTTCGGGGGGGGGCTAATGGGCGCAGCCGGTGCCTTCCTGTCTCTGGCCCAGCTTGGCGCGTTTTCGCCGGGCATCATTGCTGGGCGTGGCTGGGTGTGTATTGCGCTCGTCATTTTTGCGCGCTGGGACCCCGTACGGGCGGTGTGGGGCGCGCTGCTCTTTGGCGGTGTCTATGCCCTGCAACTGCGCCTGCAAACGCTCGGCTTCGAGTTGCCCTTTGAACTCTTCCTGGCGTTACCCTACGTTGTCACTATCATCGCGCTGGCTATTGCAGGGCGAAATGCCGCCTACCCAGGCGCGTATCTCAAGGCATACCGGCGCGAGTAATTTCCAGTCTCCAATCTCATCGGCAAAGAAATTGGAGAATCGAGACCGCTCGACGATTTTAGGAGGAGATGGGTATGGATGAATTTATGCGGGCCGCCGTTGAGGAGGCAAAGCTGGGGCTGGCCGAAGGCGGCATCCCCATTGGGTCGGTGTTGGTGATCGACGGCAAGATCGTGGGTCGCGGCCACAATCGTCGTGTGCAGAAGGGGAGCGCCACTCTTCACGCCGAAATGGACGCGCTGGAAAATGCCGGCCGGCTCACGGCACGCGACTATCAACGCGCAGTGCTCTACTCTACGCTCTCGCCGTGCGATATGTGCAGCGGCACCGCGCTGCTCTACAAGATTCCCAAGATCGTCGTCGGAGAGAACGTCACCTTCCAGGGGCCGGAGGAGTACGTGCGCTCGCGCGGCGTTGAGCTGGTCATTCTCAATGATCCGGAATGCATCCAGATCATGCAGGACTTCATTGCCGACCGGCCTGAGCTGTGGAACGAGGACATCGGCGTCTGATGCGGGTGTTGCCCGCTATAGGGCGCGCACGCGCGCCACGATCTGCCACAGGCGCGCAATGTCGCGATAGGGGGAGCGACGGCTGCGCCTGATTTGCATTCCATTCAGCTAGTTTTTGGGCAAAGATCGATGCGCTCATACCTCTTCTTTTGCATGCGATATCACGGTGGCCAGGTACCGACTGGCGTGCCGGGAAGCGCGTCTTCTGGCGACTCTGCCACCACAAACAGGACGCGGTGGCGTCTGTCAACGCGATCCGTCGCAATCGGTGTCAACTGTGTAAATGGGTGGGCGACTCGTGTCGTCTCGGACAACGTGACGGGTAGCGCTTCCAGCGTACCATAGCTGGCGCGCTTGAGCACGCGCGTCAGCACATTGTCGCGCGAGAACATGCCACTGCGTAACAACGCCTGGCGTAGCCTTGCCCGCAGGCCGCCGGCCATCGAACCCGCTGTATCGGCTGGTAGAGAACCGTAGAGCCGCACTTGTGCAAAGCCGGCTGCGGCCACCAACGCAGCCAGCTCAACGGCAGAGGGATAGTGCGCGCTGAGCATGCCGGGCGCAAAGTAAGGCCAGTCGGGATTGCTCGCTCCGAGCAGAAGCTGCCCGCCTGGGGCCAGCAGCCGCCGGCTCTCGCCAATGAAGATGTCCGGCCGCGCAAGGTAATAGATCGCTTCGAATGACACGAGCAGCTCGAACGATGCGCTGGCATAGGGGAGGGCCTGTGCATCGGCGACAGCCAACGGCACGTGCCTGCTCGCTGCTTCCTGGGCCAATGCCAGTCCGCCCTTTGAATAATCACACGCCGTAAACCAATCGGCGCTGGAAGCGAGCAGTCCGAAGCCAATTCCCGCTCCACAGGAGACTTCCAACACGCGCCGTCGGGTTCCAAGTTCGGCAGCCAGGCTGTACCGCAGCACCATACGCCCCAATTGCTCGCGGTTGAGCAATGTGCCGGGCGTCTCGGTAATGGACAGATAGTCAGCCGCTGTGGTTGCACCGGCCATCAACACCTTCCGTATAACATCAGTTCCAGCCGTTCGCGCACCAGGGGCCACTCGGGCGCGAGTAGGCGGAACCAGGCCGTGTCCCGGCTCTGCCCCTTGATGATCATGTGATGCTCCTGGATGCCTTCGAAGGTGAAGCCCATGCGCAGTGCCGAGCGACGCGATCGCTCGTTGCGGCTGTGACATTTCCATTCGACACGGCGATAGCCCAGCCCGAAGCAATGGCTCAGCATCAGGTAAGTACTCTCCAGGTTGGCCTGCGTGCGCTGCACGACGGGGCTGTACCAGATGCCGCCCAGTTCGATGCGCAAGTGCGCCGGCACGTTGCTCATGAGGTTGACAATGCCAACCGGCGCGTTCGATAGCTGTTCCACGACGCAGAGCGCCAGCCGGTCAACGCCGGCTACACTCGCTGCAATGTACTGTTCGAAGGCGGCGAAGTCGGTAAAGGGACCGTCGAAGAGATAGCGCCAGATGAGTTCGTCGGCATCGTAGGCCGGAAAGGCAGCACCGGCCAACTCAATCGCACTGCCATTGGAGTGGGCAAAGAGGGCTGCGCTGTGGCGCGCTTCAAGCGGCTCCAATCGTACGAAGTGCCCTGCCAGGCTCGCTGGCGCAGGCTTGAGCGGCAGATGCTGGCGCCGGTTCAGCGTATCGTCGGGCAATAGGGACATGGCTTGCTCGCTACTGGTGAATGAGAAAATCGACAATCAGGCTGTGTACGACCTGCTCGACCTGCGATTGGTCGTCGGTGAAAATCGGCGCGTGGGCAGGAGGCTGGGCGATGCGTGCGTACTGTGATGCTTGCGCCACAAATGCCCGGAACTCCTGCGGATAGGTCTGGGGCAGCTGCGCCACATGCTCGCGGAAGGTATCGAGTGTCACTGGCTGCCGGCTTGCCACAACGAGCGAGTTGGCCAGCGTTGCCGGTGGTCCCGGCTCATCGACAACAAAGACGCTGGGGAAGACTTGGGCCATCGTCGCAGCCAGCGCGTCGACCAGGGAGTAGTTCGTGTCGGTGCGCCCTACGTTGACGGCGACGACGCCATCTTCGGTCAGATGGTCGCGCACCAGCTCGAAGAATTCCACGGTTGTCAGGTGAAAGGGAATGTAGGGTGGCCGGTAGGCGTCCACAGCGATGACGTCGAAGCGCACATCGTCTGCTTGCTGTGCCAGCCAGTGCCGTCCATCGGCAGCAACTTGCGTGTAGTTGGGCCACGTTGCACCGAAGTAGTCGCGGCCAACGGCCAGGATTTGTGGGTCGATCTCTACACCTGTGATGGGCACACGCCCGTAGATTTCGCTGTATAGGCCGGGCACGGTTCCCGCTGCTGCGCCGATGAGGAGGAGATTGGAGAGCGGTGGCTGGCCAGCGCACGCCAGCTCAACCATTGGCGATGGACAGTCAATCATGGACGATTCTGCGTGCTTCTCTCCTTGCTCTGCGCCGTTCACAAACAACGGGGCCAGCAAGAAGTAATCCCAGATTCCTTGGCTGAGCAGCGCGTCCGGATGGTAGACGCTGTGGATGCCGATGCTGTCATTCAGCTTGAGATGGCGCTCGCTGCCCCACTGGCGCACTGCAATGTAGTTGAAGGCACTCTCGTCTTCGTAGAGGATGGCGCCTGTACGGCTGTCATCCCATGCCGCTCGTACGCCCTGCGGTTGCGTGAAAAGCGCCAGCACGAGCACCAGTGCCATGGCTGTCAGGGGCGCCCAGCGATGCGGCTGGCGCAGCGCACCCAGGCTGAGTACGCTCAGCAGCAGCAATGCCAGCAGGTAGAAGGTCCAGCGCGTGCCGAAGGCGGGAATCAACCAAAGAACTGGCAGAAAAGCGCCGGCGAGGCTGCCCGCCGTCGCCAGGGCAGACAGACGGCCTGCTGTGTGGCCGAGAGTCGAGTGTGGAGATTCAGCAATTGAGCGAGGCGCTGGGAGGGAATCATCGACCAGCGCCTCATGATCCATCCGCCGTTGTTCTGCCGCTAGTCGCACTGCCCACGGTGTCGCTGTGCCCAGCAGAACGGCCGGGATGGCGAAGAGCAGCCCCACAGCCAGGAGCGCACCGGCTAGCAGCCCAGGTGCAAAGTCAGCCAGCCCTTGCGATGCAATACGCAGTACAGGGGTACTCAGCAAAGGCACCAGCGCCACGCCTAGCGCACCCGCTGTTAGTGCTAGGTCAAGCTCGCGTCGCTGCGGGAAGCGGTCGGCCAAGCTGCCGCCAAGCCATGCGCCCACAGCCAGGCTGAGTAGGATTAACCCGATGAGCGCCGCCCACACAATCTGGCTGTTACCGAAGGCCGGCTCCAACAGCCGCGCCGCGCTGATCTCCATGCCCAGCGTAACTAGACCAGCGGTGAAGACGAGCAAGTAGAGTGCACGCATGGCTCAGAGTATAGCACAGATGCAGGGGGATTTGCCGGGCCGGTGACAGGCTCTCGTCGACGGCATGCGCCGCACTGGGCACAGTGCATGATGCAGGAAGACATCAGCTGGCCAGTGCGGCGTACGCCGTCCGGAACTGAGGAGTGGTGGGTGTGCCGGAGAAGTTGCTATTCGGTCACGGTGACGGCCGCATACTCAGTGACCTCATTGCCGTTCAGGTCGGTCGCCGTGATCGAGAGCGAGTATTCGCCAGCGTATCCCTCGTAGGCGATGACCTCGAAGGGTTTACCCCGGAAGGTCAGCGTCTCGCCTGGGTACTCGTTGACGACCTCGTTGCCGTCCTCGTCTGCTTCGATCCATTGTTCTAGAATGGTGAAGGTGTCGCCTGCTCGCGGCGTAATCGCTCGCGGTGCCCCTGTGCCGTTTTCACCGCTGAAACCAAAAAGGCTCTTGTAAGTCAGATTGCCGTCGTAGTACATGATCGCATACCGCTCTTTGCCACTAGCGAAGGTGTAGATGCCGCGCACCGCATACTCGGTGTCCTCGTCGCCTGCACCATAGAGAGTCGGCTCCAGCAGCGCAAAGGCCTCGGTCTCGCCATCGCTGAGCGCATAGATCGTAGGCGACCATTCGAAGATGAATTCCTCCAGGTCCTGGTCGCTCCAAACCGGATAGTAAACCCCATCCAGTTCCTGCGTATCGTCGGCTGCCACGAAGTCCATGTCCTCAATGCTGAAGCTTTCGCTCTCCTCGTCGTAGCGTGCAGCCATCACGTAGATGTAACCGACATCGGCGCCGGAGATGGAGGTGGCAAGCAGCACAGTATCGTCGGCTGCGATCTCCTCGCTGCTCACCTCAATCGGTGTGAGTGCCAGCTCCGCCTTGATGCCAGGCGTTTCGACATATTCCACGTCCTCCAGCAATGGTGCAGCATACTCGGTCAAATCCGCAGCCTGGCCATCTTCCGATGTCAGAAGCTCGGTGCTGACCGTGTCTGGATCGATGTCGCGATTGGCATAGTGGAAGACCAGGAAGTCGTCCCAAAGTGAGGCGCCAGCAAAACGGCTGGCGTAATCGGTGTAGGAGATTGTGCTCTCAGCTGTGCCGACTGCCACCAGCAATTCCGGTACGGGGAAGAAGATGGTCAGACCGGTAGCCCCTGGCCTGTCTGCGCCATGCTTTTCTGCCAGAATGAACTTTTTGGTGACTTTCTCCAGGTTCTTCAACGCAGCTGAAAGGTCGTTGGATTCGGCAAACTCGGTGGCTAATTTGGCAAAATGGCCGAGATCCAGATAGGGAGACGGCACTTCTTCGCCAAAGACGCTCTCAAACGATTGGGCGTAGGTGCGCGCTCGAGCCACGGCGGGCGGATCGACGAAGGTCAAGGCAAAGGCGAACTCGTTGAGCGCGTCCATGAATGCAGGCATGACCTGGAGGTCGACGGCCGTCAGGGTGATGCTCTTGCTCTCCTGCTTCACCAGGTCTGCCGGCGACACTTCTTCCTCGATGCCGTAATTCTCCAATACATAGACCGCCCGAGCCTCGTCATCCTGGATGCGGATATCATCCTTGATGTAGGACGCAACAATGTTTTTGGCCAGTGTAGCCCCGTTCATGGTTGGCTTGTCAGCAAGCTGGCGGAGGAACTGGGCGTAGGCCCAGCCGATGGCGGGTTCGACCTCTTCAGACGCCACAGCGTAACGGGCGTAGGGTGCGACGCCGCTCAGCGCTTCGACCTGGCTCATCAGACAAGCGTCGAAGCCAATGAATTCAAGTTGTTCTACCCCGGTCTCAGCGAGGGCAGTGGCCAGTGCCTGGTCGATTTCGTTGATGGAAAGCGAACTGCCCTCGACCGGTACGTCGTCGTTCCATCCGCCCATCCACCCTGCGCCATGGTCCGACAGGATCAGCGCGTACTTCTTGGCCGGGAAATTGGTGATGCCCCAGATCAAGAAGTCTGTCAATGTCTCTGGAGCGCCGCTGTCGATCTCGCCCAGGTCTTCCAGTTCTTCAGAGTAGACGGTTGCCAGGTCATCGTCCTGAGTGACCAGGAACCGCTTGGTTCCCGTCCAGTCGCCGTCGCCGTCGAACGCACCCGCGAAGCGATCAAACTGCGAGACGATCACCACATCGTCGGTGGAGCCGACGAACTCGGCCTCATTCAGATCAGTGTAGATGTCGCCTTCGAGGATCTCGTCGTCAGCATTCTGGTAGAGCATGACGAGCCACTCGCTCTTCGCTTGCAGAAGCGGCGGTGTGGCCTGAACGGCGCGCGGCACGAGCGCGCCGGCGATAACCGCTGCAACCGTTGACAGAGTCACGCAGCGAGTAAGCAGCCTGTGCAACATGATGATTGGGTCTCCTTGGGTCGAACTGGCGGAAGATAAGAAATCCAATGCTCGTCAGCCGTGACCAATGAGCACAACGAATAATACATAAATTGGGGGCTTACAGCAACCTGCGATCCAAGAGCTGTTCGCCCGTGTATCAGGCTGGACAGGATGCAACGGACCTGGATGGCGTACAAAAAGGCCGGCGTCGATTCAGGGTATGGGCGCCGGACGGCGCAGTTGTAGGCTTGCGTGCGTGTATTCCATCAGCTCAATCGCATTGCCGTCTGGGTCCTTGATCCACGCCTGCATGGAACCATCCATACCCATCTTCATGTTTGTGACCTTGATGCCGCGGCGTTCGAGTATGGCTCCGACTTCTGCCAGCCCGGTGACTTCCAGGCAGAAGTGTTTGTACTGGCTGCCGGGCACAAGGGGCTGTACCTGTCCACCCCATTGCTTGACCGCCAGTTTCTGGTCGAAGACTTCGATAAAGGTGGCGTTGCCGCAGTCGAAGTAGTAGCCCATCAACTCACCGTCGTCGGTGTTGAGCGTGAATTTGACGGGAAAGCCGAGGCCGTCGCGATAGAACGTCACCATCGCGTCGAGTTGATCGGTAAAAAAACAGACGTGGGCGAGCTGGCGAATCATGGGTTTGCGCCTCCTGAAATGACGACTAGGCGAGTTGTATGGTCAAACGATAGCCGCTGTGTGCATCTCCAACTGCAAGGTCGGCCAGCCGCTTTGCAATAGCCGTGACACCAGTGGTCAGCAGATCCTCGGTCGTATGCGTGGAAGCTACGCCGAGCACGCAGATGCCGGCACTGCGCCCTGCCTGGATGCCGGCCGGCGCATCTTCGATGACCAGGCAGCGTTCTGGCGCCACGCCTAGCCGTTGCGCGCCGAGCAGATAGGGCTCGGGCGCCGGCTTGCCCCGCGTGACATCGTCGGCCGTTACCATCTGCGCCGGAACGGGCAGCCCGACGGCCGCCAGCCGCGCTGCTGCCAGGTCCCGATTGCCTGAGGTGACGATCGTCCAGGCGCCGTCCGGCAAGGACGCCAGCAACGCATGCGCGCCAGGCATGGCGACGACGCCGTCGGTATCAGCTACTTCGAGCGCCGTGAGTTGTGCTGCTTCCACCTCGGCGTCGAGATGCGGTGCCACCTGACGGATGGTCTCGACCGAGCGGACGCCATGCGCGACCCTCATGATGTCGGCCACGTCGATGCCGTGCGGTGCGGCCCACGCCTGCCAGTTGCGCGTGATGCAGGCGGAGGAGTCGATCAGGACGCCATCCAGGTCAAAGAGAATGGCGTCACAACGGAGTTCAGTGGCCATAGTTGCCCTTTCGTCTGTGCCGGTCAAAGGCAGGGTCTCAACGGGCAAAATGCTGGATGAATGTCGCCCCAGGAAGAGGTTCAGCCCGGCCAACTCCTGGTGGAAATGGCCTGCTTCCGGCGCGTCGATCTCCGGCTTCATTCTCCGACAACATAGGGGTCTCGGTATCGCTCCGTTACTCAGGCTTGCTGCAAGACAAAGTAATGCCCCGGGTTCCAGGCCTGGCAGACGAGGAAGAGTTGCCCGTTATGCACGTGGAAAACAACATTGTGAAGATGTTGAGCAAGGTCAATACCCAGCTCCTCTTTCGGGCGAATCGTCGAGATCAGGTCATAGCTTTCGGCATCGATGATGTAGATCGGTGCGGGGCGACCTTCTTCCACGTCACGCAGGCAACCGATCACGCCATACCAGCGCCCCTGGTACTCAATGTAATGGATGCCGCACAGATAGGCGCCTGACGGCAGTTTGTGGGAGGCGATGAAGTGCCCATCCGTGCCATGGGACTGAATCCGTGAATGGGGCCGGTCGGCGATGTCGAGATGGTGATGCACGGGATTGAAGTGAATGCCATGCGCCGTGGCAAATCTGCCGTTTTCAGTAGGATCGACACTCTTTCCCCCAAAAATACCGCTCCACTGTCGCGTGCTCACATCGAGTGAGGTGATGTAGTTGGCTCCGTAGCCATCGGCAATGAAGAGTTGATCGCCGACCAGTACGGTATCGGTGGGCAGATAGGGAACATCCTGCGCCTGATATTCATCAAAGACCGGGCGCGGCACGATGAAATCCACCTCACCCTCAACGCTAAGTACGACGACCATTTCATCGTTGTTGGCAGGCAGGAACAGGCGCCATTTACCATCAAACTGGCCGATTTTGGTGCTGTGAAAGTTCAGCGGCTTGAGTGAGTCGGGCAGTTTGATCATCTCCTGGCGTTGCAAATCGGCGTCGACGCGCAGGATGCCACAGCCGGGCATGCCATAGTAGATCTGTCCAAAGCCGGTGCGTGAATCGACGGCAAACCCGCCATGTAGATTTGCTTCGTAGGGTCGGGCGGCGGCAGGCAGCGTATCTAGCGCTTTTGCATGGGCGAATGCAAACGGCGATTGGCCGCTGCGCTTACTTTGAGTCATCCAGTGTCTCCTGATGAAAGGTTTTGTCAATCTGACTGAATGGTTGATTCTACCATGTGCCACTGTGTTCTGGCCTGTTGAATTCGCATCGTGTTGATGTCTGAATGAGAAGAGAGAAGGGCAGCCGTTTTGTCGTGCGGCTGCCCTTCTCTTTAGATAGATAGTGTCGATCCGGCCAAAGGCCGCAACGCTCGCTTCAGTTCACCATCTGGATAATTCCTGCCGCGCCCATGCCACCGCCGATGCACATGGTGACGAGGCCGGTTTCCTTGCCCTGACGCTGCAACTCGTGGATGATCTGCACGGTGAGTTTGGCGCCGGTGCAGCCGAGTGGATGGCCGAGCGCAATGGCGCCGCCGTTGACGTTGGTGATTGCTTCGTCAAAGCCCAGCTCGCGCATCACGGCGAGTCCCTGAGCGGCAAAGGCCTCGTTGAGCTCGATCAGGTCGATATCCTTGAGTTCCATGCCGGCATACTTGAGGGCCTTGGGCACCGCCGCTACCGGCCCAATGCCCATCACTTCCGGCGGAACGCCGCCCACGGCAAAGCTGACAAAGCGCGCCAGGGGCTTGAGGCCGAGCGCTCTGGCCTTCTCCTCGCTCATGATGAGCACGGCTGCGGCGCCGTCGCTGGTTTGTGAACTGTTGCCGGGGGTGACGGTGCCCTTCAGCGCAAAGGCCGGCTTGAGCTTGGCCAGCGCTTCCAGGCTCGTGTCACGGCGCACACCTTCGTCTTGCTGGAAGACAGTCCGGATTTCCCTCACCTTGCTGCCCTCACCCAGCCGGGCGCTGACCTCCAGCGGTACGATTTCGGCGACAAACTTGCCAGCATCCTGCGCGGCAGACGCACGTAGGTGGCTGCGCAGGGCAAAGGCGTCCTGTTCCTCGCGGCCGATCGCATATTGGCGCGCCACATTCTCAGCAGTGAGACCCATGCCCAGGTAAACGCCCGGGTATTCGCTGGCCAGGTACGGGTTGGGCACGAACTTGTTGCCGATCATCGGCACCATGGACATGCTCTCGGTGCCGCCGGCGA
Organism: uncultured Chloroflexota bacterium; assembly: GCA_903879975.1. Taxonomy (GTDB): domain Bacteria; phylum Chloroflexota; class Anaerolineae; order Caldilineales; family Caldilineaceae; genus Caldilinea. The sequence goes on from CAIRNL010000781.1 coordinate 14,489, forward strand.
TGATGACGTCGCCCATGCCGGCCAGGATCTGCTGGGCGGCGGTGGCGATCGTTTGCAGGCCGCTGGAGCAGAAGCGGTTGACGGTCTGTCCGGCGGTCTCCACCGGCAGACCGGCACGCAAGGCAGCGATGCGCGCCATGTTCATGCCTTGCTCCGCCTCGGGAAAGGCGCAGCCGAGCACTACATCCTCAATCTCATTCTTGTCGATGCCGGCGCGTTCGATGACCGCATCGATCACCGTCGCTGCCATCTCATCCGGCCGTGTCGTGCGCAGCGTCCCCTTCGTGGCCTTCCCTACCGCCGTCCGTGCGGCGGATACAATCACGGCGTTACGCATGCTGTAGTCTCCTTACTCAATCCTTTGCATGATGCCAATTTCGACGCAGAGTCGCAGAGCAGCGGAGGCGCAGAGATTCGCAGAGAAAAGCGAATGTCAGAGCTTGTTGACGACACGGTGATAGCGATCTTTGAGACGCTCTCTGCGCCAAGGTTGTTCAATTTCGCAGCGGCTTGTTGTGATCCAGCATGTACTGAATGCGATCTTGCGTTTTCTTGTTGCCGACGAGGCTCAGGAACGCTTCACGCTCCAGGTCGAGGAAGTATTGTTCGTCCATCCATTGTCCCTGGCTCAGATCACCGCCGGCCAGGACGTAGCCTAGCTTGCGCGCCACGACGCCGTCATATTCGCTGATGTACCCGCCCTGGATCATGCCATGTACTTCGATGTTGACGGCAGCAACGACATCGCGCCCGGCTGCATAAACGGTACCTGTGACGCTGGGCGGCCGGTAGCCTGCTTCATTCATCGCCAGCACGGTCTGCCTGGCCTCGGCAATGCGATGTTCGTTGTTGAGTACGACGCGATCATCGGTGCCCAGGAAGCCCAGATCGCGTGCTTCGATCCCAGATGTGGAGACCTTGGCAAAACCAACCGTCTCAAAGACCTTGCGCAGATAGGGCGTTGGGTTGACGTTGGTGGCGTTCATGTGTGGGCTGATGTGACGGCGTACCATCTCCTTACAGCCGCCCCAGCCGGGGATGACGCCAATGCCGACCTCGACCAGCCCCATATACGTTTCGGCATCAGCCACGATGCGGTCGACAGCCAGACAGATCTCGCAGCCGCCGCCAAGGGCCATCTGATGGGGGGCAGCAACGACCGGTCGCGGTGCCGTGCGAAAGCCCATGAAGGCGTCCTGGCCGAATTGGATCATCATCTCCAGTTCGTTCCACATGTTGCTCTGGACAGCCAGCATCATGGCGAAGATGTTGGCACCTACGGCGAAATTCTTGCCGTCGTTGGCAATGACCAGCCCGCTGGCGCTGCCGTGTAACCGCTCGATCGCCTCTTGCATGATGTCGAACATAGGGCCATCGAGTGCATTGACGCGTGTGTGCCACTCCAGGAGCATAACGCCGTCGCCGATATCCCACAGGCTGGCCATTTCGTTGCCGGCTAGTGTGCGGCTGGTGCGGCGAACATCCGGCAGGGCCAACACCTTGGCATTGCGTGTGACTTCAACGTACTCCTTGCATGCCGGGTCGTAGACCATCTGCTTGCCGCCAGCATAGGCGTAAAAGCTCTCCACACCGGATGCAACCATCTGCTTGACCCACGGCGCTACACTCACCCCTTCACCTTCCAGCCGGGCGACCGTTGCCTTGACGCCCAGCACGTCCCAGGTCTCGAAGGGTCCCATTTCCCAAGCAAAGCCCCACTTCATAGCGTTGTCAATGTCGACCAGGCTGTCGGCGATTTCTGGCACGCGCTTCGACGCGTAGGCCATGGTGCGCGAGAGCGTGTGCCAGATCAACTCGCCTGCTTCATCGTCTGCCTCAACCAGCGCTTTGAGTCTATCCGCCAGAGGCAGGTTGCGAGCACCGCCGACGCTGCTCCAGCGCGGTTTGTGCGGCGCCACGTATTCCAGCTTGCCGTCCTCCGCCGCAATCTGTAGGTCGAGTCCCCAGAATGACTTCTTGCCTTTTTCGTCGACGACGGTCTTGTAGAAGCCCTGTCCGCTCTTGGCGCCCAGCAACTGGTGGTCGATCAGTAGCTTCATCACGGCGCTGCCGTACTCGCCGCGCAAGATCTCGCGATCCTCGTCGTGGGAAATCAGGTCGTAGAGATTGCTGCCAACCAGCGCCATGACGTCGATGCCAACGATGTCGTTGAGCCGGAAGCTGCCGGTTTTGGGGCGGCCGAGCAGCGGACCCGTCAGCGCATCGACAGCCTCGACACTGTAGCCATTCTCGATAGCGAACTCCATGATGTCGCTTTGGATGAAGCTGATCATTCGGTTGGCGACGAAATTTGGCGTGTCCTTGCAGACAACGACACCTTTCCCCAGCACATTCTCCGCAAAGTCCTTCATGCGGCTGACAACCGGAGGAGCGGTCTCTGGCGTTGGGATGATCTCGAGCAGGTGCAAATAGCGCGGCGGGTTGAAGAAGTGTGTCCCGAGGAAGCGCATCTTGAAGTCGGGTGTGCGATCCTGGGCGATGATGTGGATCGGGATCCCCGACGTGTTGCTGCTGATGATGGCGTTGGGACGCACAACTTTCTCAATGCGCTCCATGAGCTTCTGTTTTGGCTCCGGGCGCTCGACGATCACTTCGATGATCCAGTCGCTGGCGCCGACCGCGACGTCGAAGTCATCTTCCAGATTGCCGACGGTGATCAGGCCGGCTGTGCTTTGGGTGAAGAGGTTGGCCGGTTTGGCCTTGACCATACGGTCGAAGCCGGTTTGGGTGGTGCGGTTGCGTACTGCGCGATCGGCGAGGGTCAGCCCCGCTGCGCTCTCTTCGGCGCTCAGTTCGGTCGGGACAAGGTCGAGCAGCCACGAGCGGATGCCGGCGTTAGCCAGATGTCCCGCAATGGCGGCTCCCATCGTTCCGGCGCCGATGACGGTGACGGATTCGATTCCATATGGCATGCGAGTATGCTCCTTGCAGATTCAAACGGGATAACGTATGGGTTTCCTCTGCGCCTAGTGTGCCATTCCAGTGTTGTGGCATCGTTGTGATCTGATTCCAAGGCAACAGTGGGGGTGATATTCGCCGGGCGCTGGACAACGGTGGCGGCGCAGACAGCCCCACGGGAGAGGAAAACTGAAGATTGGAGGGCCGGCATGGCCAGCCTGCGCCGGCACGCCAGCCGCCCAGTTCTTCAGCCGGTGTCGCCCTCCTACCGCCGCACAGTCGGTAGGAAAAGCGGCTCGTCGCCGCCGCTGCTGATACGTACTGTCGTCAACGGATCGCCCAGCACCAGGAAGGTTTTGAGCGCATCCAGTGAGCCTGCCAGCGGCGAAGTGAGCAGGCTGGTGTAGCCCGCTTCCACCAGGTCGCCCAGGCGCTGGCTCGCAGGTGCTGACACGCGCAGCCGCGTGACGAAGCCTCTCTGCAGGTAGTCATGCCCATGCGCCACGGTGAGGCCGGCCGGACCCCACATTGCGACAGCGCCGCCGTTTGCCTTGCGCACGAAAAGCTCGTCCAGCGTACCCTCATTGGCAGGCCGGGCGAATCCCGACGTGTAGCAGGTCATGGACAGACCAATGAATAGCTGGTTCGTGTTGTTGAGCAGCCCTACGTCGGCGATGCTAAGTAGCGGCGTGGTACTGCCGGGGCTTTCAAGGATGGCGTATTGCCAGTGGCCGCCGTGGCCATTGTAGACCACCAGCCCGACGCCACCGCTGATCTGATCAATAACACCTTGTCGCGCCGCTGCCGGCGAACTGATGCGCCACGGTTCGGCTGGCGAACGTTCTACCGTCTGATACAGCGATGATGAGGTCGTGCTGTTGAAGTCCACGCGCCGCGCAGGGGCTGGATCGTAGTAGATGCGCTGGCGGTAGACACCGTAGCCAAAGGCCTCAACCAGCGCGTCAGAATAGGCAGCAAAATCACCGGCTGGGTCGATGCTCGCTTCGTAGACATCGTTGATGCTTTTGATGAAGTTGTCGGCCAAAAAGAGATGTTTGGCCGACCAGCCAGCGAGGCTTGCACCGCGTTCCTCATATGCCACGATCTTGTTGACGATGCTGGCCAGTTCGCTTTCCGTGCGGACAGGGAAGCGGCCGAGCCAGATGTCAGCGGCAAAGAAGTTGCTCTTGGGGTTCGCCGCTTGGGGGTCGTCGCCGCTAATCGGGTCGTCGCCATGCAACTGGGCAAAGCATGGCTCGCAAGGTGCTTCGTTGATGTAGGGATCCACATTCGCCATATACGGCGGGATCGCAAAGGTGCGGCCGGAGATAAGCTTGGCCTCGTAGTTGTACGGGTCGTAGGTACCGTCACTCACCAACACGACTGAGATAGTGCGATTGGCGTTCTGCCAGTCGGTCTGGGCGCGCAGAAAATTGCGGATCGCTGGCGCCGAGATGTAGCCATCGCTGTAAACGTCGTAGATGCTCTGGACATCGACAAAGAGCGGCGTATAGCCCTGATTGGAGCGCAGTGTGAGCAGCGCCTGTAACCCGTTGCGGAACTGGGAAGGGCCAATGTAAATGGCGTCGGACGCCCTGACGTTGCCGAAGTCCACCGGACTGTGGGCAAGGACGGAGGGCTGTGCCAGATGGGTGGTAGCGGCGAGCACGTAGTGGCGCTCTGTGGAACTGTCCTGGTTAAAGCTGTTGTTGTTCGCCATCGGCACGATCGAGGGTGAAAGCGGGTCGGTGACGTCATAGAGGACGTCAGTGGGCTGAGTGCCAGCCATCGTGTAGCTCCAGGCACCGGCGGGTGTCCAGAACTCCCCGCCTCGATTGGCAAAAGAGAGCGATACAGGGCGCCTCCAATCCATACTGTCCAGCCGGATGCTCGTCTGATAGCCGGTCAGACCGCTGGCGAGAAGGGTCAGACGAACCTTGGCGGGAACTGCGCTGGTGCTCCAAGCAATGTCCCAGTTTTCCTGCAGTTGGCAGCGGTTTCCGTCGAACGTTGCAGGATTCCAGGCGGTCGTCTGGCTATCGAGCACTGCGTCGGCACTATTGAGGGCTTCGAAGCGGAGCTTGTAACCTTGTACCCCGCTCTGGCAGTACTGCGCTGGAACTTGGTCGGCAACTGCGATAGATGCCGTGTAGATGCCTTGACCGGCGACGGTAGGAAGTTCAGGTGCCAGGGTGACCAACGCTGCCGGGAATGCCGATAGCGGCGCACTGGGCAGAACGGTCATCGATGTGTGGAACCAGTGATCACTGTCGGCGCCCGACGTGATCGAGTCGTAGACCTTGTTGTCGCGCCATGTCCTCCGTTCAAAGGCCTGGCCCGGCGCAGCAGACGATGCTGCGCTCTGCGTTGCCATGCGTAGGCCACTGTCTCCCTTCACCAGCCAGTAGAGGGAAGTCGTGTTCCAACGGTCGCCCACGCTCGGCGCGTAGAAGCGCAGCCGGTCTGCGAGCACTTGTATCGCCACATCCTGGCCGCGATGGATCAGGCGCAATGTGCTTGGGTCGGTAACACCACCGATTGCATCAAAGCGTACTTCCTGGATGCCCGTTGTGCTGACAATGATTTTGTAGCTGTCTTTCAAGGCGGCACCGTTGGTCGTGACGGAGACGACTTCTTGCGGTGCAGTGCTGCTGTAACTGGCAGCCGCGATCGGGTCGCTTGTGGGGACAGCGCCCAGAATTGCCGCCTCCAATGCCGTGGCAATCTGGACGGCGCCGTTCTGTTCAAAGAAGGGGCTGATCGCTAGTACGACTAGCC
>CAIRNL010000782.1 GCA_903879975.1 uncultured Chloroflexota bacterium
AATACCGCCCTGTGCCCGATCAACTGCCATGAGTTTCCTTACTCAAAACGTACGCGTGGGTCGACCACGGCATAGAAGATATCTGACAACATATACCCGATAATGGTCAGCACAGCAAAGAACATGCCAGCGCCGAGCACAACGGGGTAATCCTGCTGAAAGGCGGCATTGACAGTCAGGCGCCCCATCCCCGGCCAGGCAAAGATCGTCTCGACGACGACTGCCCCGCCCAGCACCCCTACAATCGCCGGCCCCATGACGGTCATCAGCGGGATGAGTGCGTTGCGAAAAGCATGCACAAACCAGACATTGCTGGGCGACAGTCCCTTGGCCTGTGCGGTGCGGATGTAGTCGGTGTGCAACACTTCCAGCGTTTCCGTGCGCATAATACGGCTAAAGCCGGCGACACCGCCAAACGCCAGCACCATCGCCGGCAGAATCAGGTGGCGGATGCGGTCGCCAAGGTTGAACTCCTGGGTCAGTGTAACCGTCTGCCGGCCACCGGTAGGCAGCCAGCCCAGCACCACCGAAAAGACCAGGATCAGAATCAGCGCCATCCAGAAGAGTGGGATCGCGCGGAAGATGACAGCAAAGAAACGCACCAGATTGTCGAAGAGCGAGCCGCGATAGACCGCGCTGAGCACGCCGAGCGGCACACCAATGAGCAGCGAAAGCAGCAGGCTGGTAATCCCCAGTTCCAACGTTGCCGGCATGCGCTCGACAATGCGCACCCAGACGGGCTGCCTGGTATCGATACTCGTGCCCAGATCGCCGCGCAGGATACCGCCGCCGCTGTCGCACACCGTCAGGTTGATAGCGCCGATGTAAGTGCACGTACTGCCGGGCGTTGTCATCATCGCCACCTGATCTCCCTGGCGCACTGCCAGCCCAGTCATCCATGCAAAGTACTGGACGATCACGGGCTGGTCTAGCCCAAGCTGGCGGCGCAGAATCTCGCGCGCGTCTTCGGTCATGCGCGGGTCGCCAAACGTGCGCATGGTGATCGGATCACCTGGGGCAGCATTCACCAGGACAAAACTCAGAATGCTGATACCGATCAGCGTTGGGATGGCCTGCAAGATACGTCGGACGATATACCGGGTCATGAATAGCCGTACCGGTGTCAAGGATGAAAGGAACTAGATAGATCTTCTTACTGTGCGGCAAAGTTGCATCAAGCTCCGTATGTCTGCTTCCCGAATCCTAGAGCGACACGAATCTCATGCGCTGCCACAAGGAACATAGAGCGGGACCTCTCCCCCATTGCGCGTTTGCACGAGGCAGATTTGTCCGCATCGATCTTTTCAGGTTACTCGCGCAGGCGCGGGTCCAGCGCATCGCGCAGACCGTCGCCGAGAAAATTGAACGAAAGCACGACGAGCGCAACACAGAGCGCCGGCGCCAACAGGATCCACGGCTGATTGTTGATCGCGGCCTGGCCTTCCAGCAACATCGATCCCCAACTGGTAATAAAAATATCGGCTGCATCGGTAGAGGGGCGCAGGCCCAGGCCCAGATAGCCCAGAATCGCTTCGGTGATAATAGCGCCGGGGATGAGAAACGCCATGGCCACGATGATGACGCCCAGCGAGTTCGGCAGGATGTGGCGCAACATGATCCGCGAATTTTGGGCGCCCACCGCCCTGGAAGCAAGCACGAAGTCCTTTTCCCTGAGCGAGAGCACCTGTCCGCGCACCAGGCGGGCCACGCCCACCCAGTTGACCAATGCCAGCGCCACAAAGAGCAAGAAGAGGCCATTCAGGAATTGGCCCAGGGCCGTGGCGCGCAATGCCGTCATGACGATGATAAAAAAGAGCAGGTCGGGGAAAGCATAGACGACGTCCGTAATACGCATGAGCAGGTTGTCGGTGGCGCCACCCCAGTAGCCGGAAATCAGGCCGATGGAAACACCCACGAGCACGATGATCAGAGTGGGCAGGAAGCCAACGACCATGGAGACGCGTGCGCCGTAGATGACGCGGCTCAGCACATCGCGGCCGAGATTGTCCGTGCCGAGGACAAATTCTGGCGTGCCGGCCTTGCCAGTCGACGAATTTTCGACCCACATGGGTGGCAGGAACCCCTTGCCGCTGTTGAGTTCCAGCGGGTTGTGCGGTGCCAACAGTGGGGCCAAGATTGCCACGAACATGAAAAAGAGAATGACAAGGGCGCCGCCCACTGCGGCCTTGTTGTGCAAGAGTCGCGCCCAGGCATCGCGCCAAAAGGATCGAGACGGGCGCGCCAGTGCGCCCTTGATATCAGGCACAGTGGCTGCCTTGCTAGAGGGTACCTGTGTTCGGGCCGTTGTTGTCATGGCAATCTCACCTTACCTTGATGCGCGGATCCAGGAATCCATACATGATATCGACCGTAAGGTTTGCCAGCACGATCAGGAGCGCGTAGATCAGAGTGGTGCCCATGATCATCGAATAATCGCGGTTGCCGATCGCGGTCACATACTCGCGCCCGCTGCCCGGAAAGCCGAACATCGTCTCGATGATGAAGGAACCGGTGATCAGTCCCGCCAGCGCCGGCCCCATGATGGTCATGACAGGAATCAACGCGTTGCGTAGCATGTGCCGCGTGATAATGATACGGTCGCCCAGCCCCTTGGCCTTGGCTGTGCGCACATAATCCTGCCCCATGACTTCGAGCATCGAGTTACGCGTCAGGCGCGTGATATAGGCAAAGGTCCCGAATCCGAGCACGATCGCTGGCACCAGCCATGCGCCCGGGCTGCTCCAGTCACGCTGAATGATCTTGATGATGTTCAGCTGGCCGGCCAGGAGAATGATCAGAAAAATTGCCAAAACAAAGCTTGGCACAGAAATGCCGATCGTCGACACGAAAAGCGCTGAATAATCGAACATGGTATTGCGTTTCAAAGCAGCCAGGATGCCTAGGGGGATGCCGAGCAGCGCCGCCAGGATGAGGGACAAAAGCCCCAGGCGCATGGAATAGCCAAACCGGCTGTCCCAGATGGCCTTGCCCTTGGGTGGCTCGAAGAGAATGTCCTGCACATCGCGCCCACGTTGGCGGTAGGATGGACCGAGATCGCCCTGGAGTGCGCTGCCGACATAGTTGAAGAATTGGCTATCCAGTAGATTGCCGCTCTCAAAGTTGAAAAATAGCGGCTTATCCAGCCCAAATTTTTTGTTGAGCGCCTCCTGGGTGGCAGCGTCCACCTGGCGCCGGTTCAGATCGCGATCCCATGGGCCACCGGGTGCCTGGTGCATCAGGATAAAAGTGATGAGCGCCACCAACAGCAAGACCGGAATCATCCAAAAAATACGGCGTAACAGATATGTGGTCATATTGAGCAAATCACTCGATCGAAAGACCATCCTGGAAGTTTGAAGCTTCCAGGATGGTCCCCCTTACCCTATCACAGCAAGGCTTACTGCGACTGTGCGGCCGTGTCGATGTCGATCGTCCACGGGGCGATGTCGCCCGGCCAGCCCGAGTCCTGGGGCGTCTTGACGATACCGGAGACCCATGGCTTGACCAGATAGGCGTTCACATTGTTCCACATGAAGGCCACCGGGGCAGCGTCGGTGAGCAAGCGCTGTGCGTCGGTGTAGAGTTGGGCGCGCAGTGTCGGGTCAAGCTCGACATCGGCCTGCTCCAGCAGCGCATCGAGGTCCGGATTGGAGTAGCCGATCCGCTCACCAAAAGCGCCGGTCTTCCAGTAGACGCTCAGCCAGTTCTGCTGATCCGGGTAGTCAGCGCACCAGCCCAGGATGAACATCTGCGGCGCGGTGTTGATATCCTTCGTGAGCGCCGTGAATGTCGTCGATTCAACCGGATCGAGTGCAATATCGACCCCGAGCACTTCCTTCCACTTGGCAGCCAGCCACTCCCAGCGCGTGCGATTGCGCGGCGTATCGCTGAACGTTGCCGTAATCGCGGGCAAGTTCTCAACGCTGCCATAGGAGGACTCGGCAATAGCCTGCAATGCAGAATCGGGTGCAAAGCCCCAGCGGTTCTCTTCGGCGTCATATCCGGGGTATCCTGGCGGAATCCAGGTCAGCGTCGGGCTGCCGAGGCCACGCAGCACATCCGTCACCCAGCCTTCGCGGTCGAGTGCGTAGGCAAACGCCTCGCGCACTTTCTGGTCGGTGAAGGGTTCCTTGAGCTGATGGAACATAACGGCAAAGGTGCACGAGCCGGGATAGATGTTGGCTTCCTGGCTCAGTTGCGGATCGGCCTGCACGACTTCCAGGTCTTCAGCGGCCAGACCGATGATATCGAACTCGTTGTTTTTGTAGGCTTCGAAGGCAACGGCACTGTCCGTAATGAAGGCATAGTCGACACTTGCCTTCGGCACTTCACCCCAGTAGTTGGCATTGGGAGTGTAGAAGGCGCGCACGCCCTGCTCCAGCGTATCCATCACGTACGGGCCATTGCCGACATGGTTGGCTGCGTCGAGCCACCAGTTCTCACCGCCCGCCGCAATCAACTCTTCCTTGGCAGGGAACGTCACCCACAGGGAGGCCACAACGTGGAAGTACGGTGCCGGGCGAGAGAAGGTCAGCGTCAGCGTGTTGCATTCGGCATCGTCGTAGCCGGCGCAGGCTGCGCCGGCGGCATGGGAAGCCTTGACACTTTCCATGACCTGAGCCGCTGCTGCCTCACAGGCTGCCGCGTCCTCGCCACAACCGCGCCATTCCGGCGCGCCGGCAATTTCGTCCGTGATTGCGGCATACTCGCCGGCGGTGGTCGGGTCAATATTGCGGCGGATCGAGTAAGCGAAGCGTTCGGCGTTCAGCGGCGAGCCGTCGCTGTA
>CAIRNL010000783.1 GCA_903879975.1 uncultured Chloroflexota bacterium
CACATTGGTCTGGCCGCGCTCGTTGGCCAGATGGCGGCCTTGCGCCAGCATGCTTGCTGACAGGTCCACACTGGTGACCTGGCCGGCAAATGGAGCGATGGCCAGCGCAGTGTGGCCGGCGCCGCTGCCGGCGTCGAGTACTGCTTCGCAGCCGCTCAGCGCAGCTGCCTCCACCAGCCGTGCCAGGTCTTCGCCGGCGGCGTGCACCGCGCTGGTGCGATACTTCTCGGCGACCTGGCTGAACTGCCGCTCTACCGCCGCCTTGATTGAAGTGCCGTCGCTCACCCTGTCACCGCCTCTCGCTCATCGCCACCATCTGCACGCCCGTGCCACAGAAAATAGTTTCGTCGGCGACATAGGCCTCGCTGTGGCCGCTCTCGTGCTCGCCTACGGTCAGTTCCGAGTCGTGGCGCGTCAGTTCGAGGATCGTCTGCTCGGGGATGGCTTCCCGTACATTCAATTTGAAAACGGGCAAGTGCGCAGCAATTGCTTCCCAGAAGCGCTCGATGATCCGGCGATAGATTGATGTGGCGCTGTTGCGATCGATTAAAATTGACATAATGATTAGAGCGGTTCCGGCGAGTCCGGCGACAATGGGTCTATTGTAACTGGACAATGTGCCTTTTAAAAGGCCAATCGTGGCTTTTTGCTCGAGACAAGGACTATCTCTGTTTCTATCGACCTTTCCTTCAGGCAGAAAAATTTGTGAGAGGCAACTATGGTATAATTTTTTCCTATATCCATGAACTGCTTTCAACTACTGGATGCCGATGCCCGTATCCGCCTTGACCGTCACAGCAGTCACACTGCATATACGACAACTGCTCGATCAGGATGACGCGCTGCGCGATCTACAGGTGCTGGGTGAGGTCAGCAACTGGAAGCGCGCCGCCAGCGGGCACATCTATTTCCGGCTCAAGGATGCCGGTGCAACCCTGACCGCCGTCATGTGGAAGAATGCTGCCCAGGCACACTCCTGGCTGCCGCGTGAAGGCGACCAGGTGGTTGCACACGGCTATGTGGGTGTCTATCCAGAGAATGGCGCCTACCAGCTCTATGTCAACCGCCTGCAGCCGGCTGGTAAGGGACAGCTCTACGCGCGCTTTGAGGCGCTCAAGGAAAAGCTAGCCGGCGAAGGGCTCTTTGCCAGCGAGCGCAAGCGGACGATTCCACCGGAGCCACGTTGCATCGGCATCGTGACCAGCGCTGACGCAGCTGCGTTGCGTGATATCCTGCGTGTACTCTCTGCGCGTTGGCCGCTGGTTGACGTTGTGCTCTTCTCGACGCTGGTGCAGGGCGCAGAAGCCCCGGCGCGCATCGTAGCTGCCATCGAAAGCGCCAATCGTTACCACCGTGAAGTGGAACCCATCGACACGCTCATTTTGGCGCGTGGGGGCGGCAGTATCGAGGACTTGTGGTCCTTCAACGATGAGGGCGTGGCGCGCGCCATTGTCGCCAGTGCCATTCCCACGATTTCCGGGGTCGGCCATGAGGTCGACTTCACCATTGCTGACTTTGTGGCCGATGAGCGGGCGCCGACACCGTCTGCTGCTG
>CAIRNL010000784.1 GCA_903879975.1 uncultured Chloroflexota bacterium
ACGCCTGCCCTCCATGATGCTGGTGGCGGCGTTGCTGGGTCTCTTTGCCAATGTGACTGGGCTCTACATCAGCTACTATCTGAACATTGCCTCCGGTCCCACCATGGTGCTGGTGGCGACGCTGATCTTTGGTTTGGTTTTCCTCTTTGCTCCCGGCCGCGGTATGATCTGGCGCATGGTGTCCAACGGTAGACGATCGTCGGCCGGTGCTTCGCCTGTGTCGAGCTAGCCCAATGACCCACAGCAATTGATTTTCACTGGAACCGATCTCATGTCTATCAAACCTGATCACTGGATCCGGCGCATGGCTCTGGATCACGGCATGATTGAGCCTTTTGTAGAAAAGCAGGTGCGCAGCGGCGTCGTCTCATACGGTCTGAGTAGCTTCGGGTACGACATTCGCGTTGCCGATGAGTTTCGCATCTTTACGCCTGCAACTGGCCAGTTGACCGTTGTCGATCCCAAGGCGATTGACGAGCGAGCGATGGCGCCATTCCGCGGCGAGGTCTGCATCATCCCGCCCAATAGCTTTGCCTTGGCGCGCACGGTAGAATACTTTCGCATCCCGCGCAATGTCCTCACGATCTGCCTGGGCAAGAGCACCTACGCCCGCTGCGGGATTATTGTGAATGTGACACCCTTTGAGCCGGAGTGGGAGGGCTTTGTCACCATTGAAATCTCGAATACCACACCGCTTCCGGCAAAGATCTATGCCAACGAGGGGATTGCTCAGGTGATCTTTTTTGAAGGGGAAGAACCGGAGACCTCGTATGCTGATCGGCGCGGAAAATATCAGGGGCAGCACGGTATCACGTTGCCGCGGCTGTAGGGACGTCAGCACTGTCCGGGGCAGAGGCGAGCCTGAACCAAGCCGGGCGTACAGCGGAAGGTGATGACGTCGTCGGCGACTGCGCACTGGTGTTTGATGGCTGCGTAGTTCGACCATGCCAGTGCGTCAGAGAGCAGCCAGTGCCGTCCCTCGATCTCAAGCCTGAACGGATAGCCCCATACCACTGCGGCGCGCATGAAATTGAAGACACGGCGCGCCGCCCATTCGGTCGAAATTGTGAAATCTTCGGCATGTGGCCAGGGCTGGTAGCTGCCCCCTGGGGGTTGTTTGCGATAAGGCAACTCGCCATTGGCGATGTGATGCATGACGTCGACAAGGATGCGCCCGCCGGCACGCGCCATCACCTGCGTGGCATCAGACTCGAGGATGCCGTCGGGCAGTGGTACGATGCGCTGGGCGGCAATGGCGCCCGTGTCGAACTTCGAATCCATCCAGTGAACCGTGATCCCGGTGTGTTGCTCGCCGGCCCGAAACTGCCAGAAGAGGGGGGCTGGGCCACGATATTCGGGTAACATCGATGGATGCACGTTGAGAAACCCATGGCGCGGCACATCGAGCAACGAAGGTGTGATCAGGCGCGGAAAACAGGCTACAACGGCCAGTGACGGTGCCAGCGAACGCAGAATCCGTGCAGTCTCCTGAGCTTTGATGCGCTTGATGCCATACAACGGCAGGGCATTGTCCCAGGTCGTCTGAAGGATGCTATCCTGGACGAAGGTAGATGTTAGCGGGAGCGAATTGGGATCGTTGTCGGCGATAGCCGCATCGGGAGGCAACAAAGGTTTGATGGTGGCTTCTTCGGCCAAGCCAGGAAGGTTCTGGCCGGCGAGCCAGACTGCCACGATCTTGATACGCGCGTTGATCATGGATTCAAGTATGATCCTGGAGTAGTCGCAGTTTGAGCCGAGAAAGAGGACTTCAAGCGCCATCAGGTTAGAGTTGCCTCGGATTCAACTTCCACAGTCGGTTGACTTGCAGGTGATTGCACAGCAGGTATCAGTATCATGTGCCGCTGGACACCTCCGGCACAGACTGCCGAGGGTCAACGCAAGGGATCGATCGTTGTAGTCCCCTGCTTGTACCAAGATAGCATAGATTGTTCACTCATTCTTGGGGCATTTGCCGGGTCTTTTGCCCGGCACTCCGGCATACAGCCGGCGTTGTGTATCGGCGCAATGATCAGTGGTCGACCCACCAGGGCAAGGACGGCCTGTGTCATCTCCTGAGTCCGGAGGTCAGTTTTGCTGGAATGGCAACGCGTCCGGTTGGCAGGAGTCAGAGTGTGACCTGAGGCAGGGTGGTCAACAACCTGGCATGCATGGCTCAGCGCACTTTGGCGGCGGTGCGGCTCATGAAGCGTTCGGTATCGACGACGACGCGCTGGTGTGAGCCTACGCCGACTTGTTCGACGCCATCGAAGGCTGAGACGCGAAAGGTCAGGCGTCGCCCTTCGACCGTCATCAGTCGTGCTTCCGCGCGCACGCTCATGCCGATCGGGGTGGCCGCTAAGTGTTGGATATCCAGGTGGACACCAACTGTTGTCTGGCCTTCGTCCAGTATTGCGTCGAGCGCGTTCACGGCTGCGGCTTCCATGAGTGCAGCCAGCGCGGGTGTGGCAAAGACATCTACGGCGCCGCTGCCCATCGCAAGCGCAGTATTGTGTGAAGTGACTGTGGTGATTGCATCCCCAGTGAGCCCAGGCAGAATCGGCATTCTCGAAGAGTCTCCGTTTTTTGTGATTGGCTGGTGGAGCCTGACCCTACGCTTGCTGTCGAAATTTTTGACTCGAGCACAGGCACTGCCTGGCCGTGTTGGGTATCGGGCAAGCCGTCTATCAGGGTGTCAACGTGCCGGCATTGTGCGTGCTGCCACGATCTTGATGCCGGGCTCCTGATCATCGGTCCAGATTATAGCACCGCTTGCCACAGGCGCGGAGACGCGTACGGTACGCAAATGCTCGCAGATCGCTTTCACCTTGTCTTTCGGCACTGGCATTTGCGAGCGAACCGGCAGGCGCGGCCACAGCCCGTTGTCGATGGCGACGGTTGTCGTTACCAGGCGCAGAGGGGCGGTGTGCTCCTGGACTGCGTATTCCTTGCCGTGCCGGCACGAAAAACCGCGTACCTCGACCACAGCGTTCGTAGACGTATCGGCGTCTACTTCGAGGCGGCAACCGAGAGGGCAGCCGATGCAGAGATAGCTGACCGTGGTCACGTCGCCCTTCTGTTGGACTTCTGCGCTCATTGCCTGGTTACTCTCCTTCTGTCGTTCGGCTGGTAATGTTGAGGCGGAGGACTGCGCCATGAAAGCCGGCAAGAATGGCTGGGTGCAGCTTCAGATTGACCATTTCGGCGGGGAAGACATAGCGCAGTTTTTGGGTATAGACCGGTATGCCGTCGGGCTTGACGAGTTGGAGGGTGCAGGCTGCAAGTGGTTTGCGCACGCGCAAATAGACAGTGTGGGCGTGCTCCGTGGAGATGGTGTGCGGCACGCAGTAGGCGACATTCTCGCCGGTCTGTAATTGCACGTTGTCGAGGCGGGGCAACATCCCTGCCACATACTGGCCTGCGCTGCGCCCAGCGACCATGGCTTCGGCACTGACAAAATCGACGAGATCGTGGATGTGAACGACGTTGCCACAGGCAAAGACACCGTTGCGCGAGCATTCCATTGCGCTGCTGACAATAGGGCCACGCGTCACCGGATCAAACCGCAGGCGCATCTGGTGCGACAACTCATTCTCGGGGATCAGGCCGATCGAGATCAGCAGCGTGTCGCAGGGCACTTCCCACGCACGATCCAGGTGCGGTTCCAACGTATCGCCGTCCACTGGTGCGACTGTCACCTTCTCGATGCGATTCTGTCCGTGGATTTCGACAACGGTTGTCGACAGGTGCAGCGGAATGTTGAAGTCGTGCAGACACTGGACGATGTTGCGATTGAGTCCATTGGGGTGGGGCATGATTTCGAAGACGCCGACAACCTCAATCCCTTCCAGTGTCAGGCGGCGAGCCATGATCAGCCCGATGTCGCCGGATCCCAGTATGACTGCCCGCTGGCCGGGCAACAGGCCGTAGAGATTCACCAGACGTTGGGCCAGGCCGGCTGTGAAGACGCCAGCCGGGCGAGTGCCCGGGATGCGAATGGCGGCGCGCGTGCGCTCGCGTGCGCCCATGGCGAGCACGATGGCACGCGCCTCGATCAACGTTACGCCTGCCTGGGTTGTCATCAGCTTGACACGCCGGTGCTCGTCGATGTCGAGTGCATAGGCGTCGGCGAGCACATCGATGTCGTGCTCCAGTGTACTCGCCACGATGCGTTGTGCGTATTCCGGGCCTGTCAGTTCTTCGCCAAATCGATGCAGGCCAAAGCCGCTGTGAACACACTGGAGGAGAACACCGCCCGCTTCCGGCTCGCGATCGACGATCAGGACGTGCTCTGCGCCACTCATCTGTGCTGTGACCGCTGCCTCGAGACCGGCTGGGCCGCCACCGACGACGACGACATCATAGCTGGCACGCAAATGGTGCGGTGCAGAGGTGATCATGGCTTCCCTCCGAAGTTCTCTGGTTCATGGTCGGGCGTGCCGCCCCTGACCGTTCGCACGCCGCTGTCTCGGTCGTACACCAGCCAGGAGTCGTGGCCGCGTTTTGTCACGTTGGCCATATCTATCTCCCTGCTTTTGGCCAGCAGTTCCATGCAGCGCACTGTGCAGAAGCCACCCTGGCAGCGTCCCATGCCGGCACGTGTGCGGAACTTGATTCCGTCCAATGTGGTTGCACCGCGCTGAATGGCGTCGAGTACTTCGCCTTCGGTGACATATTCGCACCGGCAGGCGATCCGCCGGTACCGTGGATCGCGCAGGCTCAGGGCGATCTGTTCCATGGTGGACAGGGCGGCGAAGTGGAGCGGACGTGGTACGGTTGGCACAAAGTCTGTGCGTGCCACGAGGGACAGCCCTTCCGCGCGCAAGATATCGAGGACGAGTTCGGCAATCGCCGGCGCAGCGGTCAGCCCGGGAGACTGGATGCCCGCCGCATTGATGAAGCCGCGGCGGCTGGTTGGACCAATGATGAAGTCTTCGCCGACTGCCACGGCGCGTAAACCGGCAAACTGGGCAATCACATCCTTCTCACTGATGCCGGGCACCAGATCGCACACGGCGTCGAAGACGGTGTGTGCGCCAGAGGTGCTCGTGGTGAGCTCCGTGCGGTCGTCGGTCTCTTCAGCGGTTGGGCCGACCATAATCGTGCCGTCGAAAGTGGGAATGACCAGGATGCCCTTGGATACGGGGGATGGACAGGGGAAAATAACGCGTTTGACCAAGCCTTGTAGCCGTTTGTCGAGCAGATATTCCTCGCCCTTGCGTGGCTGGATATTGAAGTCTCCGGCGAGAGCAGACGCGGCAACGCGGTCTGCGTGGAGGCCAGCCGCATTGATGACGAACCGGCTTCGCAGCGCAGCGTTTGGTGCAAGGACGACCCAATGGCCATCCTCTGGTTGGAGGCGTTCGACGACAAAGTCGGTACGCAGATCGAGGCCATTGCACACGGCGTTCTCGGCCAGCCCATAACAGGCTTCGTAGGGGTTGATGACGCCCGTGGTCGGCGCGAAGACTGCAGCAAGAATGGCGGGCGATAGAGCCGGCTCCTCACGTCGGATACGCTCTGCATCCCACAACTCTACGCCGGGGATGCCCTTGACTGTGGCGTGGTGGATGAGCTTGTCGAGGATCGGCAGCTGATCTGCAGTACGAGCAACCGTCAATTCGCCGATGCGGCGGAAACCGAAGCCGAGCTCAGCGGCCAGGCGATCCCACTGCTGGTTGCCGGCCCATTCGAGCCGTCCCTTGAGCGTATCGGGCGCCGCGTGGTGGCCGCCGTGAATGATACCGCTGTTGGCTTTGGTCGTCCCGAAACCGACTTCTGGCTCTTTTTCGCAGAGGGCGACACGCAACTGGTAGCGGGTCAACTCACGAGCGATGGCACACCCGACAATCCCGCCACCGACGATGAGGACGTCGTAGAGCATAGAGCAATCTCCTACGCCTCGATACGCCGACCCAAAGCTCGGGCGACGTATGTTCATTGTCGCGCAGGAAACCGGTCGTGCTCAATGGTCAGATAGCCAGGATGCGTGGCCTAGACTACTCTCAGGGAGATGGCGTCTGGCGTGCGAGAAGACCGCCAACGCGAACCCAGACAAAGCCATAGACAGCCATAGCCAATGCCGCATAGACAGGCAGCATCCACGCGAAAAGGGGGAGCATGGCCTGGGCGAGCAGCGCCAGCATGCCTAGCGTGCCGGCGAGGAAAAGCGGCGCAGCGATCGGATAGGCGTGGTCGCTGCCATTGGCTTCGATGGCAACAAGTAACGTGCCAAAGGGCACCAGCACTGCACCGAATAGCTGCATGGCACTGTGGGCCGGTATGAGGAGCAGCAGTGCGGAGGCGGTCGCCAGCAGGCCAGCCAGCGCACCCACCCACCCCATGGCGACGCCAAACCGGCTGGGGACGGTGCTGCCAAAGCGATTCGGTTCGTTGTTGGGCAGATGGTAGCGTCGTGCTGTGCCGACCACAGTCAGCCCTAGCAACACCAGTGCTGCGCCGCCGATGCTGCCTGCCACGCGCAACGCCGGAGGATTGGTGACCAGCGCCTGTCCTTGGTCGTTCGTAAAGACCGTGACGGCGCCCATCGGCCGCAACATCTCAAAGATGGCATAGAGGATCCAGAGTAACCCGCCGCCAATCGCCAGCCACGGCGCCCATCGATTCAGCTGCTCTGTGATGTGTGACATGCGAAGCCTCTCCTGCAAGTTTTTTGTCGGCAACCGGCGCGCCGATCTCGTCTTGCAGCTTGCGATCGGCTACATGGTATAATGGCTCATTGTTTCATATGAATGCAAGTCAGGTGGCCTTATGAGTGATTTGATCGCACAACTGGAAGAGCTATGTATCGAGGCTGAGGCAGCCTTGACCAGGACACAGACAACTGCCGAGAGCGAAGCCTGGTACCATGAATATCTGGGCCGCAAAGGCAAGATGACGGCTGCTTTGCGCGGCCTGGGTCAACTTGCACCAGAGCAGCGTCCACAGGTCGGCAAGCGTGCCAATGAGATCAAGCAGGCGCTAGAGCAGGTGCTGGCCGAACGCCAAGAGCAGATCGCTGCCGACGAAATGGCGAGCGCTCTGGCGGCAGAGGGTATTGATATTACGATGCCCGGGCGGCGTCCTGCGGTCGGCAAGCTGCACCCTACGAACCAGGCGATGCGAGATATCGTCCAAATTTTCAACCAGATGGGCTTCCAACTCTTCGATTCGCCGGAA
The DNA here is from genome assembly GCA_903879975.1 of uncultured Chloroflexota bacterium. Lineage (GTDB taxonomy): Bacteria > Chloroflexota > Anaerolineae > Caldilineales > Caldilineaceae > Caldilinea. The sequence goes on from CAIRNL010000784.1 coordinate 7,177, forward strand.
GTGGAGACGGACGACATGAACTTCGGCCTGCTCAACTTTCCGCTCGACCATCCGGCGCGCGAGATGCAGGATACCTTCTTCACCACCACACCAGATGTGATTCTGCGCACGCACACGAGCCCTGGCCAGATTCACGCCATGCGCAAGTATGCACCAGAACCGATTCGCGTGGTTCTGCCGGGCAAGTGTTATCGCAATGAAGATGTGACAGCACGTTCAGAAATGATGTTTTACCAGGTCGAAGGACTTGCCATCGGTCACAATGTCACTTTCAGTGATCTTAAAGGTACGCTGCTCAATTTTGCCAACCAGATGTACGGCGAGGGGCGCAAGATTCGCTTCCGCAAATCCTACTTCCCCTTCACGGAACCGAGTGTCGAAGTCGACGTGGATTGCATCCTGTGCGCAGGCGCAGGCTGCCGCATCTGCAAATATACCGGCTGGCTGGAGATTCTGGGTGCGGGCATGGTGCATCCGGTCGTCTTGCGCAACGGCGGCTACGACCCGGCAATTTTCAGCGGCTTTGCGTTTGGCATGGGCATTGAGCGCCAGGCCATGCTCAAGCGGGGCGTGGATGACATCCGGCTCTTCTACAGCAACGACGTGCGATTCCTGGATCGGGTCTGATGGAAGTGAAACCGGGCCTTCTGCGAGTGCTGCGGCCCTGTGGTGTCCAGAAACTGAGTTGTACAGAAGGCCCGCGACAGTCGTCGCGGGTGCTTCTGTATTTTTGGGCACAAACAGGAGCGTAATCACTGAAGGATACCGAAACTTAAAGGTAAACTAAATCTGTGCAAAACCATTACAAAGGATAGG
>CAIRNL010000785.1 GCA_903879975.1 uncultured Chloroflexota bacterium
AATGGAAAGAGCAACAGCGGTCCATCATGGTGGTGGGTGAAAATATCTACCGTTGTGTGAAACCCGCAACCCACCATCAAGCAAACCAGGGGCCAGCCCCAGCGCCTTCCCTGCTGGGCGCCCAGATAGCCGGCAGTGCCCAACGCTACCAGAATCAGCGGTGCATGGAAAAAGTTGTGAGATACGATCCAGGCAGGGTGATGGAAGAAGTATTCATCATATAATGCGCCGAACACGTTGTCGTTTGGCAGACCTTGCGGCGCCATGAAACGATAGTAGGCAACGAACCACGCTGTCAGGACAAACAGTGCCAGATCGGGCAAAATCGAGCCAAGCAGCAGTGCCTTGGTGCTCACCGGCACATTGCGTTTTTTCAGGTGTTCGCCCAAAACTGCCGTCATGAGCAGGTGCGAATATGTCTGCATGATATCCCATTCTACAGTCGTTTGCGGCACGTCACCAAAAGCTCAAAAACTGTGCAATCGTCTGGTGGGCCGAAGAGCCGGCAGTTGCGCCGCAGGGAGACAAGGGTGGCAATCGTGGTAAAAGGCTCGATTGCCGTCCTCGTTCTATCTGGTTCAGTAGTGGACATAGACCTCGGTGCCAGGAGCCGCCCAATGGTAGAGCATCTCTGCTTCGTTGGGGCGCATGTTGACGCAGCCATGGCTCATCGGTGTACCGAAATTGCTGTGCCAGTACGCACCGTGAATCGCATAGCTGCCATGGAAGTACATGACCCAAGGCACGTTCGGCAGATCGTAGCCAGGACCGATCATGCGCTGTGCAGGATACTTGGCACCCACGGTGAAGCGTCCCGTCACGGTCGGCGTATTGGCGCGCCCACCGCTGATGTAAGTGAACATCACAGCCACGTCTCCCTGCCACGCCGTCAGTGTCTGGCTGGTGAGGTCTACCTCGATCCAGCGTCTGCCATCGGCTGGTGCTGCTACGGGACTCAGTGTTGTGGTTGCCTGTGTGTTCGATTTCACGCGCAACCGCTGCCCAACCCAGACGAAGTTGGGATTGGGCAGCCCGTTCGCCACCAGCAGTGCCTGTACCGTTGTCTGGTGGGCAGCCGCGATCTCGGCCAGGGTGTCACTCGCTTGGACGATGTAGATGTCGTCGGCCAGGGCCGGCTTCGCTACGTGATCCGGCGCTACGTCAACCGGATTGGCGCGCGCCGATATCCGCAGCTTCTGTCCGACCCAGATCAAGTTGGCGTTGCTGATTCCGTTGAGCCGCATGAGATCGCCCGACGTGATGCCGTAGGTCTTGGCAATTCCAGAGAGCGTTTCGCCGCGTGCTACGGTATGATAGCCGGCTTCACCGGGCAGTGCCGCCATGGTGGCGGGTGCCAGCGCCTGTGCAGACTGGCCGTCGCTGGGAATCTGAATCTGCTGGCCGACATACACCAGATTGGGGTTGACGATGCCATTGTACGCAGCCAGTTCCTGCATCGTCATCCCATATTGTCTGGCGATGGTGGAGAGGTTTTCGCCACCAGAAACGACGTGGGCACTATCCTGGGCGTAGGCTGGTTGTGCCATCCACACTGCAGCCAGCAGCGCGATCCAGCCCGCAACCAGCCGCACGCTGGCAACAAGGCGGGGCGCCACCTGGAGGGGGGTGGGCGAAGCGACACGCACTTCGTCCGCACAGACATTGGGGTGCTTCATACGATCCTCTTTGTTTTGTCACTGGGCCCTCCCCCAAGTAGGTCGGGTGGGATTCGAACCCACACGAGTTGCCTCGGCGGATTTTAAGTCCGCTGCGTCTGCCCTTCCGCCACCGACCCTGGTGATCGCGTCTCAACGGCATCTATCTCACAGACACACTCGTGCACCTATGGTGTAATCCAACCGGTAGCCTGAATGGACGGTAACATGAACAGCTGGATACGATGTTTGTGCTGCCCAGTCTCTTCGGCTTATCCAACAACCGCGTGGTGCAGGTGCTCTGTGCTGTGTCCCAAGAACGCAGATCACAACCATAGTATTCATAGTTGCCCTTATTGTCAACCATTTTGACGAGTAGGAATGTCAATCCTTGTTGGCGCAGTCGCAAAAGTGGGGAGGAAGACGAGATCATGGGATCACAGCTACCGGTCGAATTTCCATCGTCGTTGCGTGTCTTCGGCGAGCACCGGTCGATTCGTTATTTCTTACGCCAGCCGCTGGCAGTGGGCCATCTGCATCTGATCGTCGAGGCAGGACGCCGCGCGCCCACCGACGCCCAGGGACATATGTATGCCTTTTTGCGGATTACCGACGCAGACCTGCGTGACAGGCTGGCCACTCTGTGCGCCGACCAACAGCACATCCGTGATGCAGCCGAGTTCTACGTTGTCTGTCTGGATGTCTATCGCCTGCGCCAACTTGTCGAGCTGCGCGGCGGTGAGTGGGGGATGCGCGAGCGCATCTCGCTGATCTATGGTGCCACCGATGCGACCATGGTTGCCCAAAATATGGTGGTGGCCGCAGAAGCGCTCGGTTACGGCACCTGCTATATCGGCGCTGTGCAGAATAACACCGATGTCATTGCCGAAGAGTTGGCATTGCCGGAGGGCGTGCTGCCGCTTTACGGTCTCTGTATCGGTGTGATCGATCCAGCCATGATGCCGGACCTCAAGCCGCGCGTCCCGCGTACTCTTTGCTTTTTTGAGAATGGCTATCCGACAGGCTTTTCGACCGATGAGCTTCAGTCTGCATACGATGTCATGAGTCCCAAGCGGGACTGGTATACCGCGCTCGGCAGCTATTTCGCCGACGGTGGCACCATGCAGAAGCGCGAGCCGATCATGGCACGCGCGTGGCGTCGGCAGGGGCTCGACCCGCAGCCGGAATGATGGGGAGAACGCAATGCATTTTGACGCGCTGACCCTGGCCTGCGTGACAGCCGAACTCAGAAAACTCTTGGTTCCCGGACGTGTGCAGCAGGTACTGCTCGCGGGTGAACATGCACTAGGTCTGGAGGTCTACACGCCAGGAACACGCCACCAGCTGCTCATTGTGCTCGCTGCCGATCTGGCGCGTATGCACGCTGTCACTTACAAGCTGCGGCGCGGAGTGGAGGGCGAGACGCCCTTCCTCCTCCTTCTGCGCAAATACGTGCGGGGAGCACTGCTCACTGCCATCGACCAGTTCGATGCCACCGAACGCGTGGCGCATCTCCATTTCGAGCATGCTGAGCATGGGCATACTCTGCTGATCTGCGAGTTCATCGGCCGCCAGCCGAATGCGCTGTTGGTCCGACCTGAGGGTCGTATCCTAGAATGCCTGCACCACGTTCCTGCCCCGGAGGGCGGGCGAGCACTGATGCCGGGGCGCCTGTATATGCCACCAGTCCCGCCTGCCAAGCTGGCGCCGGTCGATGACGGCAGTGACGGCTATTATGCACGTCTCGGCAGCATACTGAATGTC
>CAIRNL010000786.1 GCA_903879975.1 uncultured Chloroflexota bacterium
AGGAAAATGCCACAGCCGATCAGTACTAGACCAACGAGCCACTCCATACGGTTAGTTTCCTTTCGTGGATGGGCAAGGGAAATACTTGGTTCGAACAGCAAAAGAACTGATTCCGCGCCGACAGCCGCTCCCTACGAGTGCCTATGCCCGGCTTGCGCGACCGACTGCTTCCGCTACTGCACGCCGTCCCAGCACTTCCACCAGGTGGCGGCGATAGGCCGGCGTCGCATGGATATCGCCCAGCGGATCGATCTCTTCCTGCGCCGCCACACGCGCCGCCGCGGCAATGGTCGCTGCATCCGGCCGCTCTCCCTGTAGCAGGGACGCCGCCCGTGGCGCCGGCGTCGGCCCTTCGCCTACACTGAAATAGACGAGGCGTGCCGCACGGCACACGCCGCTTTCATCGAGTCTTACGGTGGCGGCGACGCCGACGAGGGCGTAGTCGCCATGGCGCCGCGCGATCTCCTGGATCGACCCGCCCGACCGCGGCAGCGCCGCCGGGATCTCGATCTCGACGAGCAGTTCGTCTTCGCCCAGTTCGGTCGTGAACAGCCCCACATAGAAATCAGCCGCGTTCACCCAGCGTGTGCCGTGCCGGCTTTGCAGACGGATGCGCGCATCCAGCGCCACCATCACCGCAGGCAACTCGGCGGCAGGGTCGGCGTGGGCCAGGCTGCCGCCGATCGTGCCGCGGTTGCGGATCTGCACGTGGGCGATGTAGGGCATGGTCGCATGCAGCAGGGGAGCGCAGCGGGCAACGGTTGCGCTGCGCTCCAGCGTCCGCTGGCGGGTCATGGCGCCGATGCGCAACCCGCCGCCGGCATTCTCTTCCACAAAAGCCAGCTCAGCGACGCGGTTGATGTCGACCAGGGCCGCCGGCTGGGCCAGGCGAAAGTTCATGGTTGGGATGAGGCTCTGTCCGCCGGCGAGCACCTTGCCGGCAGAGCCGTGTTGCGCCAGGAGATCGAGCGCCTCATCCAGATTGTGCGGTGCAAAATAGACAAAAGGGGCTGGCTTCATCGGCGAGCGTCTCCGGTCGTCAGGCAGTAGTTGTGCGCCGTCGGCGCGCGGCAGACTTGCGTTTGCATTATAGGCGAGCGGGATCGGCCTTGTCAAACACGCCAAAAGTTGCCCCAGAGCGGGCTACTTTTTCTTGTCCTTTTTCTCTTTCTTCTCTTTCCTGACCTTCTTGTCCTTCTTGCTCGCCACTTCCATCTCTTCCTCGTCGATCCACGCTAACGCGCGGCAAAAGGCAGCCTCGCCCCCCTTGAAAAGCCAGGGGAACGCCGCCAGGGTCAGCCGGCGGTTGTGCAGCTGCGGGTCGCCGATCGCGCCGCCCAGGTTCTCTACATGGACGCAGTCGTGCGGAAAGAGGGCGTTGTGTGTGAGCTGGTAGGCTTCCGGCGGGAAGAGCGTGTCCACCTGGTCAGCGCCAAACTTGCGCTCGACCTGCGCCCGCACGCGCTGCCAGTGTTCCAGCCCACCCTTGCCCAGGAAACGACCGATGGGCAGGTTCATGGGATGGTCGGTGGAGATCATGTCGACGCCCCACACGTGGATCTTCTTCTCGATGAGCCACGGCACGATGGAGTGATGCGGGCCGGGGTGGCGATGGATATATTTCTCCTCGTCTCCTTCCGGGCTGAGAAAGGTGTATTTGTGCCAGCCGGTGTGAATGAAGAGAATGTCGCCCTCGCGCACTTCCGCGCGTTCCTCGATCATCTCCGGGGTAAAAATATCCAGCTCGCCGAGCACGTCACTCAGGTCGACGATGACACCGGGACCCCACAGCCACTCCACCGGCAACTGGTCGATGGTCTTGCCGTTCGTGACGAAGTGGCGCGGCGCGTCCAGGTGCGTGCCCATATGGTTGGAGGTCTGGATGTACTGCGCGTTGACGCCGTGCTCGGATTTGCGTTTGAAGTACTTCACCTCGAAAGGTGGGTAGAAGGGCCAGAACGAACAGTCCTGGTTGAGCGGCTGCGACAGGTCGAAGATTTTTTGCATGGTGGATTATCCTTTCGCTCGATCAATCATCGGTATTGCTTCTCTATGAACACTCCCCGCAGTGGCTGCTGGCAACTCACCCGCCGACACGGCTCAGGACGGTGCGCTCTTCAGCCGGGCGAGGATGCCGGCCAATTTCTCATTGCCGCCAGCCGGCGGCCGCCAATCGACGTGCACCACTGCAGCACCCTGGTTCTGCACGCTCTGCATGAAGGACTCCAGCCCGACGTTGATGGCGGCGAGCGGCGCCGCCAGCGCGGCCGAATCCACCGGCGCATGGCAGCCGATACGGTTGAGCTGCTGCACGAGCACACCGGCGCAGCGCACGGCTGCCTCGTTGCTGCGCTCGACCTGCGCGCCGGCCGCCGCCAACCGTGCCATCTGCTCATCCAGTGCCTGGGGATCGCCTTCTGTGCCGACGACGACAGCGATAATTGCCAGGTAGCGGCCAGCCGCCGCCGCCGCCGCCCGCGCCTGCTCGATCGCGGGCGCCAGCTCCGCCGCTGGATCGGGATGCGCGCCGAACCCCAGTACGACATCCAGCAGGATCACGGCCGTCTCAGGGTCAGCCGCCTCCTGCAACAGCCGTTTGATGCGCAGGTCGTTATCCATCATGGGATGCAGGCGGCCCACGGTAAACTCATCCTCGCCCAGGTCGACGATCGTGTGGCCGCGACTGCTCGTCGCTTTCTCCAGCATGTCCTGTTTGTCGAGCGGCGCGTTGGAATGGACCACACGCACATACTCGCGCAGGATGAGCTGCGCCTCATAGGCCAGCGTGCCGCCGGAGAAGAGTCCGCGCAGGAAGCGCTGGCCCGCCGCAAAGCGGTCTTCGGGCCGGGACGCAGCGGAGGATTCCTCGAAGCGCGCCAATTCAACAGCCAGTTCGGCAGCGGCATCCAGCGTCTCCACGAAGTAGAGATTGCCGTGCACGGCCTGTTCGGGCCTGTAGCCGATGAAGTCGATGACCACCGGCTTGCCTGCCGCCCGTGCAGCCCGCAGAAACTCGGCGACGATGCGCGGGGACGGTGGCTTGGAGACCACGACGATCACCTGGGTCGCCGGGTCGTGGGCGAGCAGGTCCAGCGCCTGGCAGGCCGTGATGCCGCCCACCGCGTCCGACAGATCGCGGCCGCCTGTGCCCAGTGCATGGGTGATGCCGCTGCCCAGTTGGTCGATACGCGCCGTGATCAGCTGGATCCCGGTGCCCGACGCGCCGATCAGGCCGATGGGGCCGGGGCGCACCCGGTTGGCAAAGCCCAGCCCTGTGCCGGCGACGATCGCTGTGCCGCAGTCCGGACCGAGCACCAGGCGCCCCTGTGCAGCTGCGTCCCGTTTGAGCGCGATCTCGTCCTCGACGGAGACATTGTCGCTGTAGAGAAAGACATTCTTGCCCAGGCGCAGTGCTGTGCGGGCAACGCCGGCCGCATAGCGCCCCGGCACAGAGACGAGCACCCACTGCGCCGTGGGCAGCAGGGATGCGGCGGCCTCCAGACTCTTGGGGCGATAGTCACCCACGCTGCTGTCAGGGCGCAGGCTGGCGAGCAGCGCCTCGACCTGGTCGAGTGCCGCCGCCGCTGCAGCGCCGCTGACGACAATCACCAGATCGTCGGCGCCTGCTGCCTGTGCCTGCGCCGTCAGCAGCCCGCTCTGGGCAAGGACATCCTTATTGGCCGGCGTCCCCATCACCACGCCCGCATCGTCGACGCCGTCCTGCGCCGCCAGCGCGCGTTGGAGCTGCATGAGCACGATCGAGTCATAGTAGGCGCCAGCACGGACAGACGTTTCAACAGCCATCACATTCTCTCGATCGGCCAGCACACGCCGGCGGCGGATAGCAGCAGATCCTGCTGCTGAGATTCTAGGCGAAAGGGGCAGAGGTGTCAATCCGTCCGGGAAAAAGCATTTTGCACGATCATTGACATTTTCTCACCGCCTGTAATACGCCATCGGCACTTCGCCCGGCGTACGCAACGTCGTCGGCTGGACCTACCTGGCCAGCACAAGTTTCGCGCGCAGCGATCAGGTTTCAGTCTCTTCCTGCCAATCATCAATCGGTAAATGTTCCCTTCCAGGCAAAAGGCGACCGTCGCTGTTGCAGCGACAGCCGCCTTTTACCTGTTTGTACATTCAGTGTGTCTTCATTTGAGACATCACCCTGCCACCGCGGCAGGAATTTACGCGGACAAGCTGTGAATCTACTTGAGCTTGGTGACCAAGGGTAGATATAGCTGCAATGTTTGCGGCGCTACCCCTTCTATCATAGCAAAGACAGTTAGATGATCAAGTACAGCTGTCAGGGTATTCCCCTCGAGATCAACCAGGCTTGGAATGTCTTTCCAAGCCTGCGACTCCTCGCTCCAATAGTGGAGCGTTAGCTTGCTTTCATCGATCCCCGATACTTCTTCGTCACGATATGCGATTACAAGTGTAAAAGGCCGGCTGAACTGAGTGACTGGCTCACCGGTTTCTTCCCTCACGGCTGTAATGGCAAAAATCTTACCTACAACCTGTAACCCACCAACAGCAGGTGGGGATTCAAGAACACGAACATTCATTTGGACAGGCGCATCCACAGCCCCAGGCGGCATGGTAAGAAGCGTCAGTAACGTACCCAGATTGCCTTGAAGCACACCACCTGCATCAGGCTGAATTAATGCCGAACCGCCAGCAGGCGTCTCTGGCGACAGTGTGGCTGGCAGCGGCGTCCCTGGCGCCAGTGTGGCCGGCAGCGGCGTCTCTGGCGCCAGTGTGGCCGGCAGCGGCGTCCCTGGCGTCGATGTGGCTGGCAGCGGCGTCGGTGTGGCTGGCAGCGGCGTCCCTGGCGTCGATGTGGCTGGCAGCGGCGTCGGTGTGGCTGGCAGCGGCGTCGGTGTGGCTGGCAGCGGTGACACTGGCACAACCATCGGATTCAGGGCAGGGCTCGCAGTCGGGAACGTGACACCAGTAGCACCATCTGTACCGATGATGTAGTAGGCTATTCCTGCATCCGTAACGGCATCGCCTGGAATCGTGGCCTGAAGATAGCCTTCGACCGGCGTCATACTGAGCGACTGCCAACTACCGCTAGAACCGGTTCGGTACATGAGCGTTGCTGAGATAACAGGGACATAATCTATCACAGATGCCTTGATCTGGATTGCCTGCCCGGAAAGCGCATAGCTAGGGGGTGTTGGATGAATCGGATGTCCTTCAGCCAGGAAGAACTCAGTGAAATGGGTGGTTGAGAAAGTCACTGTGCCTGCGATGACATCCACTGTGCCCCCGACATGACGAATGACACCCGTGTCGTCCAGATAGTAGGCACGTAAGTCGGCCGGATTGATCCCTGTGACGTCAGCATCGGCATAGCTGAAGGCCAGTGTGATTGGTTCAGCAAAAGTGCTCGTGCCGTCCGACATCGTAAGCTTGAAACCAACATCAGTGGTATTTAACCCTACAGGAGGTGTGACGTTGGAGGTCAGCGGTGCAACCAGGAGATTTGTGTCACTTGCCAGCGCACCGGAAGGAATTTCTACTGTCACACCGACAGCCAGTTCAAAGGAGTTGTGGGCATCAGCGTCTACAGCAGTCTCTAGTCTGGCAGACGCGGAGAGCACATATGGATTTGAAGCTGGATTTGTTTCAGGCATGGTCGCGAGCACACGGCCCGAAGCCTCAGCTTGCAGATAATATTGCAGACCATTGGCTGTCGTTGCAGCTGAAATCCAGAGATGATACAGATTGTTGCCCTGCGCCTCCATCAACGAGCTGGCAAAAGTCGAACTACCAGGGGCACGATAGAATGCACGCACCTGTGTTACCCCATACCCAGTCGGCACTTTCGCCTGCAACAAAACAGGACGCCCTGCCAGTGTCGTACTCTTGGGGATATACATGAGGGCACGCGGCCTGGCAAAGGCAATCGCTGATTCGTTGCCAGCGGCGTCGCGGAATTTGGCGTAGATATACTGCGTGCCGTTCGAACGAAATTCCTTGTTTGCAGCAAAAAGCTCCCATTCAAACCTAGACGGGAAGGTATGGTCGTCGCTGATTAGCATCTGTGTTGCGCTAGAGCTTGCGGACAATGCAAGTGCAAAAACTGGCGATTGTGTTGTTCCATCTTGGGTCACAATCAGCACCGATGGATCTGCTGGGCCAAGAACAGGTACACTATGATGCCCTCCTAACAGTGGAGAGTAGAGCACATCACCATAGTTGATGTTGTCATAGTAGTCATAAATTTTGGCTGCAATTTGTGTGGCGTCGGTTGTTTCCCAGTAGTTGTTGCCAGCAGCAATGCTACGCGTGGTACGGTTTTCGATGTGATATATGGTATTGTCATGAAAGTTACTGTTTTGTACAGAGACCTGATTGGCGCCGGTGGCTTTGATGCCGACTGCATTCTTGGTGATCGTCGTATTAACAATGCTGACACTTCCCCCAATGTTATAGCCAGCATAACCAGTAATTTCGACGCCAGTTCCACCGTTGCTGCCTATAATGCTTGAACCTCTTATGGAGCCATTGCCAAACCTGATGCCCAGTTCACCGCTATATTCGATAGTGCTACTGGAAATCTCAACAGTTGCTAATGACAGGTCAATTGGTGAGTCAA
>CAIRNL010000787.1 GCA_903879975.1 uncultured Chloroflexota bacterium
GCTCGACACAGGCGAAGCACCGGCCGACGATCGTCTACCGTTGGACACCATGCGCCAGATCATACCGCGGCCGGGAGCAAAGAGGAAAACCAAACCAAAAATCAGTGTCGCAACCAGCACCATGGTGGGACCGGAGGCAATGTTCAGATAGTAGCTGATGTAGAGCCCAGTCACATTGGCAAAGAGACCCAACAACGCCGCCACCAGCATCATAGAGGGCAAGCGTCGCGTCAACAACTGCGCCGTCGCCGCCGGTGTCACCAGCATGGCCAGTACCAGGGCAATCCCAACGGTCTGCAGCGAGGTGACAACCGTCAGCGCAATCACACCCAGCAGCAGGTAACGCAGTGCTGTGGCCGGCAGGCGCAGCACCAGCGCCAACACCGGGTCGAAGGTCAAGACCAGGAACTCTTTGTAGAAGATCACAATCGCCCCCAATACGATCGCCCCCAACACCAGCATCACCCACAGATCCGTGGCCGACACGCCCAGCACATCACCAAACAAAATATGGGTAAGGTCGACCGCATAGCTGCTCGCCGTACTCATCATCGCCACACCCAAGGCGAATGCGCCGGCAAAGACGATGCCGATCGCTGTGTCTTCCTGCAGCGAGCTGCGCTGGCTGATGATGCCGATCAGGAAGGCAGCGACCAGCGCCGCGATCATGGCCCCCACAGCCAGCGGCCAACCGAACAGGAATGTCAATACGACACCCGGCAAGATCGAGTGCGCTAGGGCATCACCAAAAAATGAGAGTCCCTTGAGCACCATGTACGTGCCCACCACTGGACAGATAATCCCCACGAGAATCGCTGCCAACAACGCACGCGCCATGAAACCATAACTGAGCGGATCGGTGACGAAATGCATAATCTCCATGAGAACCTACCGCGGCGGGCGCATACTTTCTATCGTCTCATGCTGGACGGTCTGCACGACGGGCGGCGCCGCGTGCGCCAGTTCCGGCAGCGGCAGGTCATGTCCCCCGCTGCAACACGTATCCGTGAGCAAGACATCTCCCTCCGCTGTATGGACTACATGAATTTGGCCACCGTAGGCTGCCATCAGATTCTCAGCCGTCAAGACCTGCTCAGGCGGGCCGTATGCAACCAGCCGGTGATTGAGCAGCAGCAGCAGCGGGAACTGTTCGCCGGCCTGGTTGAGATCGTGCGATGCCACCATCACGGTGATGCCATGCGTGTGCAGTCGGTCAATGATCGTGAGAATCGCCTCCTGGCTCGGCATGTCAAGGCCAGTCAGCGGCTCGTCCATCAGCAAAAGCTCCGCCTCCTGCGCCAGCGCACGCGCCAGGAAGACGCGCTGCTGCTGCCCGCCAGACAGTTCGCCGATCCGGCGATCCCCGTAGGCTGTCATGGCGACTTCTGCCAGTGCCGCATTCACTGCGTCCCGGTCACGCCGCGTCGGCCAACGGAGAAATCCCATCTTGCCCACACGCCCCATCATCACCACATCCGCCACCGTCACCGGAAAACTCCAGTCGATAGCCTTGCGCTGCGGTACATATCCCACACAGATATGGCCGCCGGGCCCGCTGCCATAGATGCGCACATGGCCTTGATCGGGCCGTACCACGCCGGCGATCGCATGGAAAAGCGTACTCTTGCCTGCACCGTTCGGCCCAACCACGGCCACCTGATCGCCGCGGTTCAGGCGAAAGCTGACTTGATCCAGCGCAACGGTCTGGTCGTAGCGCACGGTAACATTCTCTAATTCGACAGCCGGCAGCGATGCATCGTGCAGTGGAGTTTTCCGGGTCGTCAGCGGCATCGTGGTGTATCCTTTTCGCGCCAATTGAGACAATATTTCAATTAGCAATTATGGGCAACGGCTGGGCGAAAGTCAAATTGCCGGGCGCCGGCAACTCCATCACTTGACCGCCATGGGCAGGCCGGCCACCATGAAGATGACCCGATCAGCGACCGCTGCGATGCGCTGGTTGCCACGGCCCAGTGCATCGCGGTAGACACGGCCCAACGGATAAGCTGGCACAATGCCAAGTCCCACCTCGTTAGAGACGACAAACCAGGCAGCGTCACTCTCTTCATACGCTGCCAGCAACGCATCTAGTTCATGATCCAGCGCGGTAGCGGCAGCCCGCTCATCGCTCCCTTCGGGCAAAGCAATGATGATGTTGCTCGCCAGCAAGGTGAGACAGTCAACCAGCACCGCCTGGGTGCCGTGCTCCAACGCCGCACGCACCGCTGCACCAGCCGAGCGCGGCGCTTCCACAGTGCGCCAGGCTGTAGGACGCTGAGCACGATGCGCAGCGATGCGCGCACGCATTTCGTCATCCCATGCCTCAGCCGTCGCCACGTAGAGCACGCTCTTGCCCACTGCTGCAGCCTGCTGCTCGGCATAGGTGCTCTTGCCACTGCGTGCACCGCCTAAAATCAATGTCAGAGATCGACTCATTCCTCAGCCTCGATATCGTTGCACGCTCTCTGCGAGCACAGCCAGCGACGACCAGAAGTCATCACCGCCAAAGACTTCTAACGTCAACACACCAGAGTAGCCAACCTCCATCAACCAGTGAACCACCCGGTCCAGAGGATCGGGTGGCGTGTGTCTCAGGGAGACATGGTCGCGCGCGGCGACGCCATGCAGGTGCACGACGCGACAGCGCAACAAAGCGGCCTCGAGATACGGCAACGGATCGCAGCCATCCAGCCACAGGTGTCCCACGTCGACGCAGCGCGCAGCATTCGTCCGCTCCACTACCGGCGTGACGAAGTCGCCTGGGTACCCCTCAAGATTCTCAACAGCCAGATAGCCCGCTGCACCGATCGACGCCTCCACCCAATCGACCGCGCGTACGGCCAGACTGCACCAAGCCGCCATCTGCGTCGCCGGGAAACCAGCCGCGTGCACTGCGCGCCCATCCAGATGGCCAACCCACGCCCACGGCGCTAGCCTGCGGGTGAGATCGACGACGCGCTGCGCCGCACACAAGGATGGGTCTTGGGCACCAAGATGCGGATCGCAGCGCAGATCGTCGAGCAGATGCACTGTGTAGGTCAAATCCTGGGTGCCACCGACTTCGGCTAGGGCAGCCACAGTGGCGGCGTCGGGCAAGTTGCTGGGGCCGCCAGGCATGTCGAAGAGGACGAGTTGCATATCCTGCACGATTGGCGCCAGATAACGCGCATTCGACAGCAGATCGTCTTCGACAACGTAGGACGTGGCCCCAATGCGAAAGGGCAGTTGCCACGGGCGAACATTCATGGCACAGCATCCTTTCCCTGGTTCTCCGCCAGCACTGCCACAGCTGCCGCCAGCGTGCTCACCTCGCCAAAAGCGCCGGCCTTGGTAATGATGGGCAGGCCGTCGTGAGGGCCGCCGCTCAATATACCCAACGGGATGCCTGGCGCCGTCTCGCGCACCAGGTCGATCCCGTTCACCGCCCAGCGTTCACACAGCGCGCGCACCGTGCTCCCCCCGGTGGCAACCAAGCCAGCGACGCGCGTGGTCGCCATCACTGCCTCTGCCAAGTCGGCCAGACAAGCGAGCACCGCGCGCTCCCGGCCAGTCAAGCGAACGTCCGGTGGGACTGTGAGCACGATCGGCGCCTGATCCTGCGCCCCGGCGAAACGTCGCACGGCACGGTCGACCCAGGGGCGCCAGTCGACATCACCGGCGATCACAGCCGCGTCCAGCGCAATAACAGCGGCGCCGTATGCGCGCACCAGGACAGCAATCTGCTCGCGCACGATCGGCTGCATTGAGCCACAGACAACCAGCACGCGCGTGCTGCCGCTGTCCGCACTGCACCGGCCGATCCGTTCAGCCAGCGGGCGTGCCAGCCCCGCTGCACCGGCGAGCACCGTGCCCTCACCGAGCGCCAGCGCAGCATCGACAATGACTGCCAGCTGCGCGTCGGTGGCCGCATCGCACGCCACGATACAACCGCCGTCTGCGCGCAGCGCAGCAAAGTGCCGCGACAGCGCGCCCACACCGGCTATCACTTGCTCCAGCACCACCAGGTGTACCGGGCGCCGCGCCTGCTGTTGGAGCAGGGACGGCAAGTGGCTCTCGCGCACCGGCGTGACCGGATCGCCGGCAAAGCTCGTCTGTGTCACCGGCACGTCTCCGACGCGCAGTTCGCCATGCAACAGCGTGCGGCAATTGGCGGGATAGGCCGGACAGACAATAGCCCGTTCCAGGCCGTAGGCATCCAGCACAGCGTCCAGTTCCGCGCCGATGGGACCGCGCAGCGTCGAGTCGATCTTTTTGTAGAGAACCGGCACGCGCATCCCGACAAAGGCCTGGGCGGCGGCAAAGACGGTACGATAGGCGTCGGCCGCAGCCAGTGCACGGCTGTCCGTGTCGACGACCATGACTTCGGCACTCGCCAGCAGCCTGGGATGATCCCATGTAAAGCCGACACGCGTGCGCAAGCCGGCCCGCGCAAATTGAACACCCGTGTCGTTCGCGCCGGTCAGATCGTCGGCAAAGATCACGTAGGGATGAAGAAGGTGACACCCATTCGACATTGCGGACCTCAGTTGTCAACCCTATGAAACGAAGCTTGTGGGCCAGACTTGATTGTACGCGGCGCAGTACAGCTGCGCCAACTCCTGCGCCGAAATTGGGTTGCCCCCCTGCACGGCACAGCCGGCTCAGATGCCGGTCAATTCGCGCAGCAGCGCCACCGTCAGTTGCTTCGTCTCCAGGTGCACGAGCTGGTCTTCCAGTACCGGGCCGACACAGGCCGGGCAGCCGTGCTCGCACGCGCACGCGGCCACCAGCCGATAGGCCGCCTCAAGCAACTCCTCGTGCATGTCGTAGAGCAGTGCGCTGAAGCCCAACCCAGCCGGGATACGCTCGAAGATGTAGATGCGCGGCACAGCCACCGCCCCGCCCCCTGCCAGCAGCTCTGGCGCCGCCGGCCCATAGAAAGCGAGGTCATCGTCCAGTGACGGCCCCGCTTGCAGCGTAGGCGCCGTCGGTTCGTGGCCGGTACTTCGCCCAATTGCGGCGCCGCGCTCAACGTACGCGCCCAGGTCCGACCGGTCGCACATGAGGTGCAGCGGCGCCAGGCTGCTCAGCACATAGCCCAGGCCATCCAGCCCCGTGTGCAGCCACCCTGCTGTCTCCAACCGCCGGTGGCACGCCCGGCAGAGCAGCATGAGGTTGTCGAGACGGTTGGCCTCCAAGTAGCGGTCATTCAAGCCCGGCACGTAGCCAAAGGCGCGAAACGGAATCTTGTGGTGGACATCATGCTCGCGGCCGCGTGGTTCCGGTGCGCCGCAGGAAGCGCAGCGATAGCGCTCGCGCACACGCACGCGCGTACGCTGCATCGTCCAGTTCGGGCCGTAGTCGTTGATCGAGTCAAACCAGAGGCCAGCCTGCTCGAGCGCCTGCTGCACCGACGGCACGACCTCGCACCAGTACGCACGGGTCTCCATCGTCTGCTGTGGGTAGTCGAGCGGGTGGACGCCCAGCGTCTCATGGCTCATGCGCTTGATGCGCCGATAGCCGATGACCTGCGAATGCACGGCAACCTCGCCGTGTGCGGCAATGCTATGCACGGCCTCGCGCTGGGTGTGTACACCCAGCCGTTCGATGTTCGTTTCGGCAATCGCCTCCGTGTAATAGTCGACCTCCACCGCAACGACATTTGCCTGCAACGCCGCACCGTCGAGACGCTCCACCAGGTAGCTCTGGCCTTCGTGCAAATAGATGGCGCCGTCGTGCACGAGCCTCTGCGCGCTGGCCTGATCTACTTCGCCGATGACAGCCGGCCCGTCACCGACGCGCTGGATCACCACCGCATCGCCGCCCACGCTACGCAAGCTGACACCCCGAGCTGGATAGCTCTCACCGCTCCAGAAGAAGAGATCGCCCTGTGCATGGAGCGTTCCCTCGTCAGCCAACAGGTCGAGGACGTCGCCCACATAGGGGCTGGCGCCGAACGCCTCACCGCGCCGGAAGGGCAGTTCGAACGCCGCGCAGCGCACATGGTCGACCAGCAACATGAGGTTGTCGGCGTCGATCAGCGCATGCTCGGGCGATCGCTCGAACAGAAACTCAGCGTGCTGGATCGTGTACTGGTCGAGGACACCGCCGGTGGCAACGAGTATGGCCAGCGCAGCGCCAGTCGTGCGGCCGGCGCGCCCTATCTGCTGCCAGGTGCTGGCGATGCTGCCGGGATAACCGCAGAGGATGACCGCCTCCAACCCGCCGATATCGATACCCAGCTCCAAGGCATTGGTGGCAACGACCCCACGCACCTCACCGCTGCGCAGTCCCCCCTCGATGGCACGGCGCTCGGTGGGCAGGTAGCCGCCGCGGTAACCGCGCAGTGCGTTGGCCGGCAGCGGTTTGACCGCAGTGCCCTCCGTCTCCCACGCGTCTGCAGCCCAGCTATGGCGCTGCCGGTGCCGCTGCGTCTCGCGCAGGTAGGTCAGCATCAGTTCCGTCGTCAGCCGCGATCGTCCAAAAACGATAGTCTGCACACCCGCGTCCAGGCAGGCTGTCGCCAGATCCACAGCCTCCAGCGTAGCTGCGCGACGCATCCCTTTCTGCGGATCGAGGAGCGGTGGGTTGACCAGGATAACGTGCTTCTCCCCCTGCGGCGCGCCGCTTCGATCGACCAAAGTCACCGGCTGTTCGATGAGCCGCTCGGCCAACTGGGCAGGGTTGGCAAGGGTGGCGCTGGTACAGATGAAGCGCACTTCCCCGCCGTAGTGCCGGCAGATACGCTGCAAACGGCGCAGTACATTGGCGACGTGGCTGCCAAAGACGCCACGGTAGGTGTGCATCTCATCGACGACGACCCAACGCAGCCCGGCCAGGAACTCCGCCCACTGCATGTGGTAGGGCAAAATGCCGACATGGAGCATGTCCGGATTGGTCAGGATCAGACGGGCACACTTGCGCATCTGGACGCGGTCGCTGGACGGCGTGTCACCATCATAGGCGGCGATGGCCGGGCCAAGCGCTGGGATCGCCTGTTGCACAGCGAGCAGCGAGGCAAGGTGCTGGAGTTCGTCGAGTTGATCGTGGGCGAGCGCCTTGGTCGGAAAAAGATAGAGGGCACGCGCGCCAGCATCGCTGAGCAGAGCGTGCAGCACGGGCAGATTGTAGCAGAGCGTCTTGCCGCTGGCCGTGGGCGTCACCACGGCAACGTTGTCGCCGTCGAGCGCAGCTTCGACGGCGTCGTACTGGTGACGATAGAGACGGTCGATGCCGCGCGCAGGCAATGCCGTGTGCAGGGCTGGGTGCAGGCGCGCCGGCAAAGGTGCATAGCCTGGCGGACGTGCCGGCAGCGTACGCCAGGCAGCCACCGTGCTCATGAAGCGCGGCTCTCTGCGCAGGCGCGCCAGCAGGTCGGAGACGGCCATTATTAGGGCGACAGGCGTTCGCGCAGCCAGACGCCGTCTGGCTGGCGCCTGAAGCGCAGTCGATCGTGCAGGCGATTGGGGCCACCTTGCCAGAATTCAAAGCTATCGGGCACGAGCCGGTAGCCCCCCCAGAAGGGCGGGCGGTTGGGATAGCTTTCGCTGTACTCAGCCTGGGTCTCGGCATATCGTTGCTCTAACGCGCTGCGGTTGGGAATCACGCAACTCTGCTGCGATACCCACGCGCCGATACGGCTCCCCAATGGCCGGCTGTAATAGTACTCGTCAGACTCGGTGGCTGATACCTTCGCAACACGGCCTTCGACGCGCACCTGCCGTTCCAAAGGTTCCCACCAGAAGACTACGGCAGCAAAAGGGTTGACAGCCAGTTCTCGACCCTTGTGACTCTCGTAGTTGGTGAAAAATGTGATCCCGCTTGCGTCAAAGCTTTTCATCAGCACAACGCGCGCCGA